>CANFJP010000007.1 GCA_947447485.1 Chitinophagaceae bacterium | reverse complement strand
GATAAATTTACTGCGTTTATTATTGAACGTGGAATGGAGGGTTTTACTCAAGGCCCAGAAGAACACAAGATGGGTATCAAAGGATCTTCTACCGTACAGCTTTATTTTCAAGATTGTAAAGTTCCTGTAGAAAATGTGTTAGGCGAAATAGGCAAAGGCCATATCATCGCATTTAATATTTTAAATATTGGTCGATTAAAATTATGTGCAGCTGTATTGGGAGGCGCTAAGCTTGCATTAACGGACAGTGTAGTATATGCTAACACAAGAGAACAATTCAATAAGCCGATTGCTACTTTTGGAGCCATCAAACATAAGCTTGCTGAAATGGCTATTCGTATATGGTCGTCAGAAAGTGCTTTATATAGAACAGCTAAATGGATTGAGGATAAAGAAAAAGAATTAATCGCTGCTGGAAAACCATTCAACGAAGCACTATTAGGAGCAGCCGAAGAATATGCCATTGAATGTGCTATGCTAAAAGTAGAAGGCAGCGAAGTGCTAGACTTTGTAGTAGATGAAGGAGTACAAATTCATGGGGGCAACGGCTTTAGTGATGAATATTCAATCAGTCGCTCTTACAGGGACAGTCGCATTAATAGAATTTTTGAAGGAACCAATGAAATCAATCGGTTGCTCACCGTGGACATGATGCTAAAACGTGCCATGAAAGGGAAATTAGATTTAATGACTGCTGCCATGGCTGTTTCAAAAGAATTAATGAGCATTCCTGATTTTGGTAAAGAAGAGGATAGCGCATTTTCATCTGAGAAGAAAAGTATCATTGAGATGAAAAAAGCGATTCTAATGGTAGCCGGAACAGCAGTGCAAAAATTAATGATGAATCTTCAAAATGAACAAGAAATACTAATGAATATTGCCGATATGGCTATTGTAACTTTCACTGCAGAAAGCGCATTGTTGAGAGTAATGAAAATGACTGAAAAAAATACACATGCTTCTATTGCTATTTATACAGATATGATGCATTGTTATTTATACGATGCGATTGATAAATTAAACAAAGCAGGAAAAGAAGCCATTAATGCTTTCACAGAGGGCGATGAACAAAGAATGCTTTTATTGGGATTAAAAAGATTCACTAAAACCCCTTCGTTTAATAGCAAAGAGGCAAGAAGAAGAATTGCTGATAAATTGATTTCCGATAATAAATATTCTCTATCATAGAATTTATAATGTTATTTTTATTGAATGAAAGGCACTTCTAACAACAGGCTTCTATATATTTTAATAGGAATTCTTTTTTCTTTTTCTTCAGCCTATTCTCAACAGCAAGAAAAGCCTTTTATAAAACTTGTTGAACCACTGAAAGCAATTAATAATGCCAATGGTGCTCAGCAATTTATTATTGGAAGTACTTGCAAATCTTGTTTACTTTCTATTAATGATGAAATGGTAAAAGTATATCCAACGGGTGCCTTTGCCTATGAGTTGAACTTGCTAGAAGGAGATACATCTTTTACAATTGTTGCTAGTATAAATGATATCAATTCTGTATCAAAAACAATCGAATACAATTATTCAGTTCCCTTGCCTGCTGAACCAGTAAAGCAGTTTGGCATTGAAAGCATACAAACCTTTCCAGATGGAAATCTTTTATTAAGGACGGGCGATAAAATAAAATTCAAAGTAAAAGCCTATCCAGGGATAACTGCGGTTTTGTTTAATAATATACCGTTATATGAAATGCCTGTTTCTTCTACTAATGGAATGACAGGGATTTATCAGGGAATGTATGAAATTCAAAAAACAGACACTTTTCAAAAATTTAAAATTCCAGTTACCATTATAGATAGTCTAGGTAAAAAGAGTACAAAAGAAACCCGCAATCTGTTTTCAGTGATGAGAGAAAGCGATTCTGATATTGTAATCACGAAAGGACGCTTGGCTCATTTAGAATATGGCTTAGGAGACGATAGGCTAGGAGGCGCTAAAATCGGCTATCTAGATAGTTTGATTCCACTGAAAATAATAGGGAAGGTAGGTACACATTATAAAGTACAATTGGCAAAAAATAGATCTGCTTATATACCAGATGAACTTGTCACTTTAATGCCTAAGGGAACTTTTTCTCCGTCGGCGCTAACAGGTAAATGGAGAATATATGGCGACTCTGCTTATGATTATGTTAATATTGAATTGACCAACAAATTACCTTATCAGTCTTTTCAATTAACAGATCCCTCTAAAATTGTTGTAGATATTTTTGGAGCCACCAATAATACGAATTGGATAAACCAATTGAATTCAATTAAAGAAATAAAAGATGTTCAGTACGAACAAATAGCAGATGATATTTTTAGAATCACCATTCAACTTAAACATCATCAACATTGGGGACATCAAATTTATTATAAAGGAAATGTGTTGGTTGTTAAAATAAAGCAACAGCCCGCAGAGCTCTCCTTAAAAAAACTTACGATTGCAATAGATGCAGGCCATGGTGGTACCAATACAGGAGCAGGTGGACCTACAGGAGTGGCTGAAAAAAATCTCGCGTTGGCCCTTTCGCTTAAACTTAAAAAATTACTTGAACATGCCGGAGCGAAAGTTATCATGACCAGAGAAACAGAACAATTTTTTGATAACAAAGAACGTATTCTTTTTTATAGAGATACCCTCCCTGATTTACTTTTAAGTATACATTTAAATTCTTCTGCAGATCCAATACACATTCAGGGAACTAGTACATTTTATCGCTACATAGGATTTAGGCCACTGAGCAATGCTATTTATAAACGCATGCTGGAGCTTGGGTTGCAAGAATATGGAAACAATGGTTCTTTTAATTTTATGCTGAATAGCCCAACAGAATATCCCAATGCATTAATTGAAACTTTGTTTTTAAGCAATCCTGAAGAAGAAATGAAAATGCTTGATGAATCATTTCAACAAAAGATGGCAGAAAAAATAGTAGAAGGAGTGAAGGACTTTTTAGAAGGATGTAAATAAGATTAATATAACTAGTTGCAAGAGTAATTATAGTAAAGCTTTTCCTAACAAGCGGTATAGAAAATTTGTATTTTAGTATAAATATGAAATTTCTTATAAAATATCTATTATATACTAACTTTACATCATCTAAAGTTTTAAAACATGAGTGATATTTCCACCGCTTCCCCATTAACATCAAAAGACTTTTCTACAGATCAGGAAGTACGTTGGTGTCCTGGTTGTGGAGATTATTCAATATTGGCCCAGGTACAAAAAGTAATGCCTACGCTTGGCATTCCAAGAGAAAATATTGTCATTGTTTCTGGTATTGGATGTAGTAGTCGCTTTCCTTATTATATGAACACCTATGGCATGCACAGCATTCATGGAAGAGCTACCGCGGTGGCTAGTGGATTAAAGGCTGCTCGCCCCGAATTGAGCGTATGGATTGTTACAGGGGATGGAGATGGATTGAGTATTGGCGGAAATCATACCATTCATTTATTGCGCAGAAATTTTGATGTCAATATTTTATTATTCAACAATCAGATTTATGGTCTTACCAAAGGGCAATATTCACCTACTTCAGAAGAACATAAAATCACCAAGAGCACTCCTTTTGGTAGCATTGATCATCCTTTCAACCCATTGGCATTGGCAATGGGAGCAGACGCAAGTTTTATAGCTAGGTCAATGGATAGAGACCCTAAGCAT
Organism: Chitinophagaceae bacterium; assembly: GCA_947447485.1. Classification (GTDB taxonomy): domain Bacteria; phylum Bacteroidota; class Bacteroidia; order Chitinophagales; family Chitinophagaceae; genus Ferruginibacter. The sequence goes on along the minus strand of CANFJP010000007.1, from coordinate 28,548 downwards.
TTGCAAGCCATGCTTCTTAGATCAAATGCACACAAAGGCACTTCGTTTCTGGAAATATATCAGAATTGCAATATTTTCAATGATGGCGCCTTTGAAGTATTTACAGAAAAAAGTTCAAAAGCGGCAGAGGCTATTTTTCTTGAACAAGGCCAGCCACTTGTATTTGGCCCTTCTCAAAATAAAGGAATTAAGCTCGATGGATTTAAGCCTGTAGTCGTTGATTTACAAGAAGGCGCTAGCAAGGATGATTGCTGGATCCACGATGAAAAAGATTTTTATAAAGCACAAATTTTGGTAAGAATGTTTGACGATCCCGCTTTACAAGATCATTTACCCAGACCTTTTGGTGTTTTTTATCAGAAAGAAAGAGCGTGTTATGAAGATATGATGACTATGCAAATAGAAGAAGTCATAGCAAAAAAAGGCAAGGGCTCTTTAGATAAATTATTGCGTGGAAATGAAATTTGGACGATTTCATAATCCACCTTCTCTATTTTTGTATAAATCCTTTTTGTAGCAACGTTTCAGCAATTTGTATAGCATTCGTAGCAGCGCCCTTTCGCAAATTATCACTTACAATCCAGCAGTTGAGTGTATTGGGTTGTGTTTCATCTCTTCTAAGTCTGCCTACAAAAGTATCGTCTTTGTCGTGCGCCGTTAATGGCATTGGATAAATGAAATTCGCTACATCGTCTTTTAAAACAATGCCGGGTGATTCGGCAAGTAACTTTTTTACATCAGCAAGATCAAAGTCGTTTTCAAGTTCAATATTTACAGCTTCGCTATGTCCGCCTACTGTTGGAATACGAACGCAGGTTGCTGTTACTTTAATTGAATCATCAGCCATTATTTTTTTTGTTTCATTCGTCATCTTCATTTCTTCTTTTGTATAACCATTGTCTAAAAAAGAATCAATGTGTGGAATGGCATTAAGATCAATAGGATATTTATAAGCCATTTCACCCTCCTTACCAATCCTTTCATTCATGAGCTGAGTGACCGCTTTAATGCCGGTACCAGTTACGCTTTGATAGGTGCTTACTACTACTCTTTTTATTTTATAACGATCGTGTAGGGGTTTCAATACCACCACCATTTGAATGGTAGAACAATTTGGATTCGCAATAATTTTATCTGCCGCTGTTAGAACATCTCCGTTTACTTCTGGCACTACTAATTTTTTAGTAGCATCCATGCGCCAGGCACTTGAATTGTCAATAACCGTAATTCCTGCTTTTGCAAATTGAGGAGCCCATTCTAATGATATAGTACTTCCCGCAGAAAAAATAGCTACCGCAGGATTTTTATTAATGGCTTCTTGTATTCCAACTATTGGGAATGACGCTCCATTAAACACAATCGTTTTTCCAATTGATTTTTCAGATGCTACAGGGATAAGCTCCGTTACTGGAAAACCTCTTTCAGCTAATACTTCCAACATTTTTGTGCCTACCAATCCTGTGGCGCCTACTACTGCAACTTTCATGTCTTACTATTTAATGATAGCAAAAATATGCTTTCGTTTCCATTTGTCTTACATGTACCGCGTCTTTTTGAATATAATAAAGGTGGTCGTTTGTAAACAGTTAACTGCGCCTATATAAGCCCTTCTTCCTGAATCAATTCTCTTTCAGATTATTTTTAGTCAAACTCATTAATATGAAAACAGCTATTTATTATTTTTTGATTGCTATCATTTTTTCCAGTCCTGTTTTTAGCCAGGTATCTGAAGATTTTTCGGATGGAAACTTTACCAGCAACCCCACTTGGATTGGCGATACGTCTTCCTGGATAATCAATGCTAGTCAACAGCTTCAAAGCAATTCCACCGTTGCAAATAGCAGTTTTTATTTGTCTACCCAATCTACCAAAGCGCTGAATGCTCAATGGGAATTTTCTGTTCAAATGCAATTCAATCCCTCGTCTGCAAACTACATTGATATATACCTGACAGCTTCATTAAGCGATATCACTCAATCTTCCAATGTTGGATATTTTGTAAGAATCGGAAATACCGACGATGAAATTTCTTTATATAGAAAAGACAATGGCGCAATTATAAAATTAATTGATGGAATCAATGGAGTACTGAATACAACTAATAATACGATTGATATAAAAGTTATCAGAAATAATTTAAATCAGTGGGAACTAACAAGAGATCTTAATATGACAGGAAATTTTATGGAAGGCACTGCTGTTGATTCGGTGTACACTACATCTGCTTTTGTTGGATTACTAATTAAACAAAGCACGGCCTCTTTTTTTAAAAAACATTTCTTCAACAAAATCATTGTACAAGAGTATGTTCCTGACATTATTCCTCCTACCATTCAAGCAATTAATATTACAGGCCCCAATACGATAGAGGTGATTTTTAATGAGGCGGTAGAACAAAGCAGTAGTGAGTTAACTGATAATTACGTTGTAAACAATAATGTAAACACCCCCACTTATATTATCAGAGATGCAATCAATCATGCGATGGTCCATATAACTTTTGCCTCAGCTTTTCCTGTTCGCACTCAATTAGAAATTACGATCAGTGGAGTAGCAGATGTGATGGGGAATAAAATGACCAATGCAATCAATCATTTTTTTATTTATACATCATTGCCATTCGATGTGTTGATTGATGAAATAATGGCCGATCCAAGTCCGGTGGTGGGCTTACCAGATGAAGAATGGATTGAGCTGAGAAACAATACATTGTTTCCTATCAATTTAAAAGGATGGAAGATTTGCAAATCAAATACGCAAAGCGGTGCTTTACCAGATTTTATTTTACAACCCGATAGCATGATTGTTGTTTGCAGTACCGGAGCGCTATCTAATCTTTCTTTATTTGGCACTGCAATATCTGTTACGAATTTTCCCAGCTTATCAAATGTAGAGGATGAAATTTATTTACTTTCATCAGAAGGGAAAAGTATTCATGCTATTCATTATACCGATTCATGGTATAAAAATGAAATGAAAAAAAATGGTGGCTGGAGTCTCGAGATGATTGATTTAAACAATCCCTGCACAGGATTCGACAATTGGATAGCAAGCAAGTCTTTAATAGGAGGCACGCCTGGAAAAATAAATAGCGAAGATGCTGTTAATATTGATATTACTTCTCCTGCATTGATTCGCGCATTTGCAACAGACAGTTTGCATGTCACATTGTATTTCAATGAACCATTGGATAGTTTGCAAGCGAGTGATGTACATTTTTATAATATGAGCGATGGAATAGGCGACCCCATATCGGTGTTCCCCGTTGCGCCCATATTTGACAAAATAAATATTGTATTACAAAATCCATTGTTGCGCAATAAAACATATACGCTTTCGGTCAATGGTGTAACAGATTGTATTGCCAATCCAATTGGAATAAATAATAAGGTATTTGTGGGACTTTCTGAGCCTACGGATAGTTTGGATGTAGTAGTGAATGAAATATTGTTTAACCCAACTTCCGACGGTGTAGATTACGTAGAATTATTTAATCGAAGCAATAAAATACTCAACTTAAAAAATATTTCTATTGCCAATCTAAACACGTTAGGTGTCATTGATAATATAACCACTATCAAAAAAGACAACCATGCGTGGTTCCCTAAAGAGTATGCTGTAGTAACTTCGGATGGATTTATTTTACAGCGAGATTATGTTGTAAACAATCCTACCGCTATTGTCAATGTAGATAACATGCCTTCTTACAACGATGACGAAGGAACCGTGATTTTATTAAATGAACAAGGATTGACATTGGATAAACTTACTTATAATGATAGCTGGCATTTTAAACTGCTGAATAATAAAGAAGGTGTTGCGTTGGAAAGAATTGATTGTAATGCAACCACTCAAAACGAACAAAATTGGCAGAGCGCTGCAAGTGATGTTGGCTATGGAACGCCGTCCTATCAAAATTCTCAATCTAACATCATTGCTACTTCCAACAATGAAATATTGGTGTTGCCTAAAACATTTAGTCCAGATAATGATGGGCAGGATGATTATACAATGATTGAATATCAATTTAACCAACCAGGATATGTAGCCAATATTACTATTTATGATCCTGAAGGAAGACCTGTTCGTTATTTGGAAAAAAGCGTCTTGTGTGGAATGAAAGGATTTTTTAAATGGGATGGATTAAATGAAAGCAATCAACAAATAGGGATGGGGATATATATTATTTATACCGAAGTATTTAATCTCAAAGGAGAAAGTAAAAAATATAAAAATGTAGTTGTGTTAGCGAGGCGTCAATAAAATATTAATTGTCTTGCGGGATGGAGGGTATTTTTTCAAGACTGGCTCTTACTAAAAGATATCCTCCAAATGCGCAGGCCACTGCAAATGCCATTAGACCTAATAAATTATTTTGATCAAATCCAAAAAGCATTACGCCTATTATTAAACCAGTAAACTCCCCTGTAATCCATGCTACCACGGTTAAAATCTTCCATTTAGCAGGCTTTAATCCTTTTTGAAGAGCGGTAGCGCCTATTTGTTTGCAAAGAAAATATAGAACAATGATTTCTATCATATAATTAATTATACCAGATCAATATCAAAATTTACCAATCGTACAAATTCAGCAATGCGCTCATTGATATCTTCTTTGGTAATTTCTTTCATTCTTTCGGGGCCAAATTTTTCTACACAGAAACTTGCCATTGCACTTCCAACAATAATCGCAGTCTTCATGTTTTCAAAACTGATGTCTTTTGTTTTTGCTAAGTGTCCAATAAATCCTCCTGCAAAAGTATCTCCCGCTCCTGTTGGGTCAAACACTTCTTCTAGTGGTAAAGCAGGTGCGAAAAAAACATGATTTTCATGAAACAACAATGCACCATGTTCACCTTTCTTGATAATTAAGAACTTCGGCCCCATGGCTATTATTTTACGAGCAGCTTTTACCAACGAAACCTCTCCACTCAATTGTCTAGCTTCCCCATCGTTTACTAATAGTACATCTACTTTCTTCAATACTTCTTTCAAATCATCTAAAGCGATGTCCATCCAAAAATTCATTGTATCCATTACAATTAGCTTTGGGCGAACTTTTAATTGATTGATTACACTCAATTGTAATTTAGGCATCAAATTACCCAACATTAAAAATTCACTTCCTTGATAACTATCTGGAACGATTGGATTAAAATCTTCCAACACATTCAGGTCTGTAATCAATGTATCTCTCGAATTCATATCGATGTGATAGCGCCCACTCCAAAAAAAAGATTTTTTATCAGGCACTACTTCTACTCCGTCAATCACAACACCTCTTTTCTTTAATTCAGCAATTTCTTCTTCAGGAAAATCGTATCCAATGATAGAGATTTGTTGAACAGGTTTCACAAAATTGCTTGCAGCATAAGCTACGTATGTAGCAGATCCGCCTACAATTTTGTCAACTTTGCCAAAGGGAGTTTCAATAGCATCAAAAGCCATGGTGCCAACAGTAATCAGAGACATAGAATTTGTTGTTTAGATATAATTTAAAAAATCGACCAAAAGTAGCGTATTAAATCTTTATTTTAATTCTTCCGGGCAATTTTATGCTAAATTGTATGATATGTTATTAAAAATTCATCCGCAAAATCCGCCTTCGAGGCTCATTGCCCAAGTGGTAGAATGCTTAAAAGCTGGAGGGGTCATTATTTATCCAACCGATACCATATATGGATTGGGTTGCGATATTTATCAAACCAAGGCAGTTGAAAAAATCTGTCAAATCAAGCAATTAAATCCGCTAAAAGCACAGTTGTCTTTTATTTGTAAGGACCTCAGTCATCTGAGTGATTTTACAAAGGGAATTGATACTCCCTTGTATAGAATGCTAAAACAACACCTACCGGGTCCTTTTACATTTATTCTGCCCGCCAGCAAGCAGGTTCCTAAAATTTTACAGAGCAAAAAATCCACCATTGGCCTTCGCATTCCCGATAATTTGATTTGTCAGCATATTTTAGAAATACTAGACCATCCTTTGATCAGCGCCTCTTTACCCGGCGACATGGTAGAAGAGTATACCGATCCGGAAATTATCCATGAAAAATTTGGCGACAAGGTGGATATGGTTATTGATGGCGGAATTGGAGGAATGATTCCCTCTACGATTGTAGATTGTTTAACGGATGACTGGCAGATTATCAGACAAGGCTTGGGGAAATTGGATATATAAGAATCCGCCCAAATTGAGTTACTACGGAAGTATGTTAAAACTTTTACGATGATACTTGCATAGACCAAAGGATGCTATTGCATCTCGATGATCAGCCGTTCCATAACCTTTGTTTTTATTCCAACAATAATGCGGAAATTTTTTATGTAATGCAAGCATGTATTCGTCTCTGTATGTTTTTGCTAGCACGCTTGCCGCTGCAATAGAGGCGTATTTTCCATCGCCTTTTACAATACAATAATGAGGAATTTTTTCATATGGCTTAAATCGATTGCCATCGATTAATAACAAGGCGGGTTTTTTTAGTAGTTTTTCAATAGAAAGATGCATGGCTTTAAACGACGCCTGAAGAATATTGATTTGATCAATCTCTTTATTGTCGACCATTCCCACTGCAAAGGCGATGCTTTCTTTTTCAATGATGGGTCTCAGTAGGTCACGTTGCTTTTCTGATAATTTCTTGCTATCATTTAAAAAGGGATGTGTAAAGTCTTTGGGTAAAATCACTGCTGCTGCAAATACCGGTCCTGCATAGCATCCTCTACCGGCTTCATCTAAGCCTGCTTCTATTTTTTTTGGATGGTAATATGATTCTAGCATGTTCTGTATAACAAATATCAGTAAAAGATAAGGAATCATTATTCAATGTTTGATAACAATTTTTGGTGTACTACCTTTGCAGCACTATGGACGGAGTATTACAACAAAGAAATAACAAACAAGTAGCTATCTGGTTACTGATTGGAGTAGGTATGATTGTTGTACAAGTCTTATTGGGCGGTATTACCAGGCTAACTGAATCTGGATTGTCAATTACTGAGTGGAAGCCAATTACAGGCGCCTTGCCTCCTTTGAATGACGTAGCTTGGCAATTAGAATTTGACAAATATCGCGGCACCGATCAATTTAAATATGTGCATCAATATTTTTCCTTACATGATTTTAAATTTATTTTTTTCTGGGAATGGTTTCATCGTTTGTGGGCCAGAATGATGGGACTTGTGTTTTTGTTTGGGTTTATCTATTTTGTCATTCGCAGAAAATTTAATCAGCGAATGATATTGCCTATGGTAATATTGTTTTTCTTAGGCGCCCTTCAAGGAGCCATTGGATGGCTAATGGTAAAAAGCGGCTTGGTGCCTGAAAAATATTTTGTAGGTCATATTGAGTTGACTACTCATTTTATTGCAGCCTTGCTATTATTAAGTTATACATGGTGGTTTACATTAACCTTGCTTCCGAGTTTTCAAACAAAAGTGGTTAGCAATACGCTGAAAAACTTATTGATCCTCATTCTTTCGTTTCTTTTTCTTCAATTAATGTATGGCGGTTTTATGGCAGGATTAAAAGCGGCTACTAGCGCACCCACATGGCCATCAATTAATGGAGAAGCTTTTCCTTCATCTTTCAATGAATTACATCCCTGGGTCAACAATCTTTGGAATAATAAATTGGCTATTCATTTTATACATCGCGGAATGGGCTATTTGCTTTTAATAATCGTGGGGATATTTTTTATTCGCTCCAGAAATATAGTAGAGAATAGACTGTTTGTAAAACTGAGAAATGGGTTACTAGTTTTAATCGTTTCACAGGTGTTGTTGGGTATTTTCGCTTTGATCAATTCCACCCATACAAATGTGTTTATTTGGCTGGGAGTAGCACATCAATTTACGGCTATGCTAGTAGTCATTTCGGTAGTAGCGTTATTATTTCTCGTTCAAAAAGTTAAAATCAGTACGAGGTAAGCTAATATAAATTAAATTTATACTTAATCTACCACCTCGTATGTTGACTAAACTGTCTAAAGACATTTATTACTCTTTTCCTATTCAGCTTTTTATTCTTCATTTTAAAAAGTTTCAAGTCTTATTAATATTTTGGTTTATTCTATTTAGCACCATTGACAGTGTGTTCTTTAAAATGTTTGGTGCCGATGCGCTCTTTTTTATACCTGAATATATGGGTACGGTTAATTTTATTGGCACTTTAATTATTGGTGCTGCCTTAGGATTTTATATTATCAGCTGGAATATTACCACCTTTATTCTTCACAGTAAGCGAGTTAGATTTTTAGCTACGAGCACCAATCCGTTTTTAAAATATTGCATTAATAATGCCATACTTCCATTGCTTTTTCTGATTTTTTATTTTGTAAAATTGTATCAATACGATAGCTACCGGGAATTGATGAGCACTATTGAGATAGTTAAATTAATGTTGGGGCTAATTGTTGGTTTTGTTGCAGCTATTGCAATTTGTGTTATCTATTTTTTTGGAGCCGACAAAACAATCATTCGAACAATCAATCCAATTGAGTCGAATCCTGACACAGACAAAGAAACCATTGAAGGCGATTTAAAAGTAAGTTATTATTTCACTGGAAGTCTCAAATTAAAAAAAGCAAGAACAACCACTCATTATCGTCAGGCATTTTTAGATATGGTCTTTACTCGTCATCATTTATCGGCTATCATTAGTATGTTCTTGGCGTTTTTATTTTTAGTTCTGGTAGGATTTTTTTTAGAAAACAAATTCTTTGAAATGCCTGCTGCTTCAAGTATTTTAATCTTTTTTTCTGTAATGGTTGCCGTAATAGGCGCTTTGACTTATTTTCTTCAAGCATGGAGTATACCCGTCGTTATAGTTGCGTTGTTTGTAATCAATATATTGTATAAAAACGAAATCATTGACCCAAGGAACAAAGCGTATGGATTAAATTACATCGACAAAACACATCGTCCGTTATACAACAAAAATTCCCTTTCGGCCTTGTGCACTAATGAAAAAGTTGAGTCAGACAAGGCTAATATGATCGTGGTTTTAAATAATTGGAAAGCCCGTCAAAAAAGCAAGAAGCCAACAATGATTTTCATTAATGTAAGTGGAGGGGGATTGCGAAGCGCAGCTTTTGTGATGAATGCTTTGCAACAATTAGATAGTGCAACCAATGGCGCTCTCATGAATCAAACTTTTTTAATCAGTGGGGCAAGTGGGGGAATGTTAGCTGCAACATACTATCGCGAATTGTATAGAGCTTCGTTAAAAGATAAGGTGATCAATATTAATAATCCAATCTATACCAATAATATTGCTTGCGATTTATTGAATCCTGTTTTTACTTCTATGATTACCAGAGACGTAGTTGCTCCAATTCAAAAATTTAATGTTGATCATTTAGAATTTGTAAAAGACAGAGGCTATGCATTTGAAAAGAAACTTTCAGATAATACCAACGGGGTATTAAATATTCAATTAAAAGATGTAGCAAATGATGAAGCCAACGCCCGTATACCACTAATCATTTATAATTCTGTTGTAAAAAGCGATGGTAGAAAATTAATGATAGGTACCCAGCCCATGAGTTTTATGATGAAGCCAGCTGCACTTTCTGCTGATTCATCTTTAATTCCCGATGCGATTGACTTCGCCGCTCTTTTTAAAGACCTCAATCCTTATAATTTGAGGGTGCTAACTGCACTAAGAATGAATGCCACTTTTCCTTATGTATTACCCAATGTGTGGCTACCCACTACTCCTGTAATAGATGTAATGGATGCAGGATTGAGAGATAACTATGGACAAGAAACAACCCTGCGATTCATTGATCATTTCAAGGAATGGATTCAGCAAAATACGGGTGGGGTATTAATTATACAGTTGCGCGATCGATCAAACGAAAATTGGCAACAAGCTTTTGAAACACAATCTATAGCAGATATGATGATTACTCCTGCTACTATGCTACAACACAACTGGTTTAAATTGCAAGATTACTTTCAAACAGATCAATATAGTTACTATAAAAAAATGGATAGCTCCATTGATAGAATTTCTTTAATGTATAAACCTGAACAAGCAGACAAAGGGGCTGCTATGAATTTTCATTTGTCTACCAGGGAAAAAATTGATGTCATTGAATCGTTTAATTCTCCTGTAAATCAAAAGGCATTACAACAAATCAAATATATTCTTAGTTCGAAGGCAGTAAAAGACTGAATGCAGCAGGAATAATTTTTACTTCCACATTTGCTGCCGTAGGATAAGGCTCCCCATCAACATGCAATGGTGCTAATGAGAGATTTTCAATTGTTAATCGAGTGGATTGAAGATAAGTTATGCTATTCTTTTTCGTTTGATTACTTATATCAGCTTTTACTTTTCCTAATTTAATATGATGCAGTAAAGAAAAAGCAGTAAAGACCTTGTTCTTTTTATTTACAATAACCACATCTAGCAATCCATCGTGCATGCTTGCTTGAGGGGCAATTGTTATATAATTTCCAAACTGGTTACTATTTGCTATGCTGATAAAAAATGCTTCAGTGTTTATTCTTTCTCCGTTGATATGAATAACGAATTCGTACGTTTTGTAATTAAAAAAATTCTTAATCGATTGTAAGATATAAGTAAATAATCCTCTTGATTTTTGATGGGCAAAATCGTGCGCCACTTGTGCATCAAAGCCTAGTCCTGAAAGCATACAACTGAATTGGTTGTTGATATAAAAACCATCTACAAGGGAAGCTTTTCCGTTAAAAATTACTTCCAATGCTTTCCGATAATTTTTACTGATACGTGCAGCCAGCGCCAATCCATTGCCAGATCCCATTGGAATAATACCAATATTTACTTTCACATTTAATAGAGAACTAACCACATGGTTAATCGTTCCGTCTCCTCCACAAATAATTACATCAGTAATTTGCTCCGCAGTAATTTTTTCTATTAAAAAAGAGTAATCTCCTTCTTTATTTGTATCTGCTATTTCAAAAGGAATATTTCTTTCGCTTGTATTGCGGAAAATATAGTTTATCAGCGGCCCCTTGTTTTTAGTTCCGGATATAGGGTTGATTAGATAAATAAATTTTCTTTTCATCTGCTATTTTTTATCTCCCTATTAAGAGACAACCGAAGTATTCAATGTGCCCCACAATAAATCTTTAAGTTGAGTTAGATTTAAACCAGTAACAGAAGAAATAAAAACATGTGGAATGTTTTTGGGTAATTCCTTTTCAATAGCCTCTTTTAATTCTTCGTCTAGCATATCCGACTTACTGATAGCAATTACAAAATCTTTTTGCAACATCTCCGGATTGTATTTTTCTAATTCTAATTTTAGTATCTCAAATTCATTGCGATGATCTTTGCTATCGGCTGGGATTAAAAACAACAGCACCGCATTTCTTTCAATATGTCTAAGGAACCGATGTCCCAATCCTTTTCCTTCGGCAGCTCCTTCAATAATACCGGGCAAATCAGCCATGCAAAAACTTTTTGAATCTCTGTATTCTACCATGCCTAACTGGGGAACCAATGTCGTAAAGGCGTAATCTGCAATTTTTGGTTTTGCTGCAGTAATACTAGAGAGTAAGGTTGATTTACCTGCATTTGGAAATCCTACGAGTCCAACATCAGCCAATACTTTTAATTCTAATACCTTAATTCCTTCTTGTCCTTCTTCACCTGGCTGTGCGTATTCTGGAGCTTGATTGGTAGAAGTTTTAAAATTACTATTACCCAATCCACCTCGTCCGCCTTTCATTAAAATAAACTCCTGTCCATCTTCTAGAATTTCGCCTTCTAACAAACCTGTTTCTTCGTTTTTTGCAATGGTGCCTAGTGGAACTTCTATAATAATGTCTTTTCCGTTTCTTCCTGTAGAAGTGTTTCCGCTACCATTTTCTCCATCTTCTGCCAACACATTTTTAAAGTACCTAAGATGAAGCAAGGTCCATAATTGTGCATTTCCTCTTAAGATAATATGCGCGCCACGTCCTCCATCGCCTCCATCGGGGCCGCCTTTAGCAGTCAGCTTGTTTCTAAGAAAATGTTTACTGCCTGCGCCGCCATGCCCGCTTCTGCAAAATATTTTAATCTGATCTACAAAATTCGATTTGTCCATTGGTGCAAAGGTACGGTTAGTTGTTGAGTTGTTGAGGTGATGAGTTGTTTTGAAAAGCAGCAGATTGTCGAAAAATTCAACTATTGCCTTTTTCTTTGGTTTGCTTCCAAGGTTGATAATTTGGCGTTGATATGGTTTGATTTTCGGGAATTTCTGTCAAAGCTTCGCAGGGCTTCCAATGCAGGCGCATTTCATTGGGTAATTGCTGATACAATGAAGTGCCTTCTGTTTTCCATTCAATCATTTCATCTGACGCTTCTTTTATTTTTTGTGCAGGATTTCCTACAATGACACTTCTTTTTTCAAAAAGGCTATCAGATTTTATAAATGCCAAGGCTCCCACAATACATTCATCTTCCAAAATAACATTGTCCATAATAACGGCATTCATTCCAATCAAACAATTTCTTCCAATGGTTGCTCCGTGAATAACCGCCCCATGACCAATATGCGCCGATTCTTTTAACAATACAGTAGTACCGGGAAACATGTGTATGGTGCAGTTCTCTTGGATATTGCAACCATCTTCAATAATGATTTGTCCCCAATCGCCGCGCAATGCAGCGCCCGGCCCAACATATACATTTTTACCAATAATAACATTACCGGTTACGCATGCCTGCGGATGTATGAAAGAAGAAGGATGAATGACAGGAATAATATTATTGAATTGATAAATCATACACTAGTAATTAAATCACAGATTTATGGGTTCTAAAACAAGTGCCTTTAAAAACAGCCACTTCATGATGGTGTTGATTGGTAATATAAATATGATACAACCCAGTTGATTTCCCATTGTGCAGTTCTTTTGCTTCAGCAAAAAGGACATCATCTAAATGAGCTGGCTTTAAAAAATTGATGGCAGTATCCAGTGCTACAGAAAATACATTTCTGTTATTGCATGCAAATGCAAAGGCGCTGTCGGCTAAAGAAAAAGTAATTCCCCCGTGAACAATGCCTAATCCGTTCATCATTTCTTTTCTGATGGTCATTTTTATTTTGCTGTATCCTTCTCTTACTTCTATGACTTCAATTCCAAGCCACTGGCTAAATGTGTCGTGCAACATCATATGATTGACTACCTGAATGGGTTGTATATTTTTTTCAGTGTTCATGTACTATTTATTTTATAGTCCTTTAAAAATAGGTTTCCTTTTTTCTATAAAAGCATTTACACCTTCGGAATAATCTTCTGTATGAGCCGCTTCATATTGTAGCGCGTCTTCTATTTGTAGTTGCGCTTGCAAATTGTTTTGCAAAGATTCATTGAGTGCTTTTTTAGTCAATGCAAATGCTTTTGTAGGCATTTGAGCAAGTCTTTCTGCAATGGCCACCGATTCTTGTATAAAATTATCTGTATTGAAATATTTATAAATCATTCCTATTCTTTCTGCTTCAATGGCCTCCACCTTATCTCCCAGCATCATCAACGCAGATGCTTTTTGAAATCCGATGAGTCGGGGTAAAAAATAGGTACCGCCACTATCGGGGATCAGTCCAATTTTAGAAAACGCTTGAATAAATGAAGCCGATTCACTTGCTACCACAATATCACAGCACAATGCAATGTTTGCTCCTGCACCTGCAGCTACGCCGTTTACGGCACAAACTACGGGCTTGTTTAATGACCTGATTTTAGTAACGATTGGATTGTAGTGTTCGGATAATATTTTTTCAAATCCAACAGGGTTTTCTCCTGTTACTTCTGCTAGATCTTGTCCGGCACTAAATGCTTTTCCATTTCCGGTGATATATATTGCTCGTACAGATTTTTCAGCAGCACAATTATCTAGTAACACTTGAAGCAACAACGCCATTTCTCTATTAAATGCATTGTATTTTTCTGGTCTGTTGAGTGTAAGATGTGCAACACTATTTTTTATTTCAAATAATATAGGATCCATGTAATTATTTTAATTGCTATTAATTAATGATTATACATCAAAACTTTTCACTTCTTCGTGCGCCAATAAAAATTGGTTTACGAGATCATAGTTTCTGTCGGGCGAGCTGATGCGATACATATAGATGGCGTCATTGTTTTCTTTAACCATTTTCATACACCTGAAAGCCAACTCACGTGAATTAAAAAAATCTTCCAATTCCGACTTAAAATTATTTCCTAATTGAACTGTGCGGATTTTATAATCTTTCACTTTGTGAAATTTATTAATAAAGCGCTGAACGGGTTCCAATACAAACAACGTAATGACCACAATGGCACTCACTACAATAGCTAGTGGATAATTATGATAACCTATTGCCATACCCAATGCGGCGGTAACCCAAATTAGCGCAGCAGTGGTTAAACCATTTACAGAAATGCCCTCTTTAAAAATCACCCCCGCACCAATAAAACCTATACCGGTAACAATATTGCTGGCAATACGATCTGCGCCTCCACTACCCGAAATTTCTTTTGATAAAATAGTATATAGACAAGAGCCAACAGATATTAAAATCATTGTTCTAAAACCTGCGGGCTTGCTTCTAAATTCTCTTTCTAACCCAATGATGGCACCAATAATAAACGCCACCGACACCTGCGCAGCTTCTTCGAAATAAATGGATATGTTCATGCGTATAATTTGAGGTGTAATAAAGTTAACAATATTAATGGCATTTAAAATAATCGAAAGGCTCTTTACAATCGTTGCATTGGTAGAGTGCTTTGCATGCAGTAGATCCAAACTGACTTAGCAATTTGGTGTTTATCGAATGGCATTGTGGACATTCAATATGTGTTTCTTCTTCGAACAACATTTTATGAAGTCTCGTATCGTTCGTACTTTTTTTTGGTGGAGCAATTCCATATACTTGCAATTTCTTTTTTCCTTCTTCACTCATCCAATCGGTTGTCCAGGCAGGCGACAATATATAACTGACTTTTACTTTTTTAAAACCATGCTCTATTAGTTTCAATTTAATATCCACACTAATCGCATCCATTGCGGGGCATCCCGAATAAGTAGGAGTGATTATTATTTCCACTTCCTCTTCATGAAATTGAATATCTCTTACAATTCCAAGATCCAGTATCGTTAATACGGGCACCTCTGGATCGCAAACCTCTTGAAGTATAGAGTAGATATGGTCTTTATTTTTATTCAATGTATTCATTTACCATTCAGCGCCCGGAAATACTCTTTGTAAATATTGTAATTCTGATAATATAAAACCCATGTGTTCTGTATGCGCTCCATTTTTTCCACCCGTTTGCATGAACACATTTTCTGGTAAAGTGAGTGTAGCTTCATCAAAAACCTCCTTCACTTTATTCATCCATTCATTTTTCAGAGAGGCAACGTCTATCATTTCGTAAGAAGCAGGAATAAAAAATTCTCCTGTATACATCCAAAGAGTGTCGACGGCTTTTGTTATTCGGCTATGACTTTCTGTTGTTCCATCGCCCAAACGAATTACCCATTCACTGCTCCATTTTACATGATATTGAGTTTCCTTGATTGATTTTTCTGCAATGGCTACTAATGGTTCATTGTTGGAGTGTTTCATTTTTTCAAATAGCAATAGTTGAAATGTACTAAAGAAAAATTGTCTCAATATAGTTTGAGCCCAGTCTCCATTGGGTAATTCACAAATCAATAAATTTTTAAATTCTCTTTCGGTACGTAGATAGGCAAGACTATCTTCCGAAGCAGTAGGGTCTCCCGATTCGTGCAAACAAGCAGCAGCATTTTGATAAAAGTTCCGTGCCTGACCAATAAGATCCAATGTAATATTAGTGATGGCAATATCTTGTTCTAGTATTGGTCCATGGGCACACCACTCTCCATTGCGCTGTCCTAGTATCAATGCATTGTCTGCCAGGTGCAGGGTGTAGTTGAGGGTGTTATTTGTGAGGGGCATTTTAAATAATTTTAAGGTTTAAAGTTTAACGTTTAACGTTCAACGAAAGAGAATACTGATATAAGTGTATCCATTTTAACCCTTGAACATTAAACGTTGAATCTTTTTTACATATGCTTCACCGCATCGGGTAAATCATAAAAAGTAGGATGACGATAAATTTTATCTGCTGCTGGTTCGTACAAGCTTTCTGCATCTGCAGGATCGCTCGCGTGAATAAATTTACTTTCAACTACCCAGATGCTTACTCCTTCCTGACGTCGGGTGTATACATCTCTTGCATTTTCAATTGCCATTGAAGCATCTGCTGCATGTAAGCTTCCTACATGTTTGTGATCGAGCCCTTGCTTGCTGCGAATAAAAACTTCCCATAGCGGCCAGGCTTTTTCATCGGATGACACATTGGTTATTGGTCCTCCTGCAGTTTCTTCGGGAATGTCTCCGTAATAAAATTTTCTAATTTGAATATTCATGATTGAGTGTGTTAATAATTTATAAATGAGTTAAGCTACTTTAGCGGTTGATCTTAATCGTTTCTTTTCAGCATAGGCTAATGCGGCAGCTCTTACCCATGCACCTTCTTCGTGTGCTTTTTGTCTTGCAGCAATTCGTTGTTTGTTGCAAGGACCATTTCCTTTTACTACATTCCAAAATTCGTCCCAGTTTATTTCTCCAAAATCATATTGTTTTTTTGCTTCATTCCATTTTAAATCGGGATCAGGCAATGTCATTCCTAGTAATTTTATTTGCTCAGCAATCATGTCTACAAAATTTTGACGCAGCTCATCATTTGTTTTGCGTTTAATTTTCCATTTCATGCTTTGGTCGCTGTTCGTGCTTTCGCTGTCTTTTGGTCCAAACATCATTAAGCTTGGCCACCACCATCTATTGATGGCATCCTGGCACATTGCTCTTTGTTCTTTCGTTCCTTTGCTCAACACCAACAATGCATCAAATCCTTGCCGCTGATGAAAACTTTCTTCCTTGCATATGCGCACCATCGCTCTAGCGTAGGGGCCATAAGAAGTTCTGCAAAGCATCACTTGATTTAAAATGGCCGCCCCATCTACCAACCAGCCTACCGCGCCCATATCTGCCCAGGTTAATGTGGGATAATTAAAAATGGAAGAATATTTTGCTTTGCCGCTGTGCAAATCATCAATCATCTGTTCTCTGCTCGTTCCCAATGTTTCTGCAGAAGAATACAAATACAATCCATGCCCTGCTTCATCTTGCACTTTTGCAATAAGAATTACTTTCCTTTTAAGCGAGGGAGCCCTGCTTATCCAGTTCCCTTCGGGCAACATACCTACAATTTCACTGTGTGCATGCTGACTAATTTGTCGCAGGTTGGTTTTACGATAGGCTTCAGGCATCCAATCCTTTGGCTCAATTTTAATTTCTTTGTCTATCTTATCCTGAAACGCTTTTTCTAGATTATATATTTCCATCTGTTTATTTTTAATAGGTAATTTTATTTTACATCAAAATCAATCATTACTTTTTCTGTGGTGGGATGAGACTGACAGGTAAGTACAAAGCCTTGTGCAATCTCTTCAGGTTCCAAAGCATAATTTACATCCATTGATACTTTGCCTTCTGTTATTTTGGCTCTGCAGGTACAACAAACACCCCCTTTACATGCGTAAGGTAAATCTGCTCCTTGCTGTAATGCAGCGTCTAAAATATTTTGTCCACCATATGCGAGCTCAAAAGAAAAAGATCTTCCATCAAGTTTAATAGTAACATTGCTTTTTGGGCCAGTGATATTGTCTATTTTTTTAAGTCCTTCTTTTTTCGTTTGTTTATAACCCGGCGTGTTAAACAATTCGAAATGTATATTTGATGGCACCACTCCTGTTTTCTCTAAAAAACCTTTCCCCGCAAATATCATTGATTCTGGTCCGCACAAATACGCAGCATCGATGTGCGCATAATCAATTACTTTTTTAAGATCGGCAAGTTTTTGCTCATCGATTCTACCATAAAAAACTGGCGCATCTGTTTTTTCTTTACTTAATATGTTGATGAAATTAAATCGTTCGATGAATTTATTTTTCAATCCTTCTAGTTCATCAAAAAATATGATTGAGCTGCGATTTTTATTTCCATATAGTAAAGTAAACTCACTATCAGGTTCTGTTATTAAGGTGTGTTTAATGATCGATAAAATAGGCGTAATACCACTTCCTGCTGCAATAGCAAGATATTTTCCTTTTCCATTTTTTGATAAGTGAGCATTAAATTTTCCAGAAGGAGGCATTACTTCTAGGATGTCGGCAGTGGTTAAAACGTCATTGGCAAATTCAGAAAACAAACCTCCATCTACTTTTTTAATAGCCACTTTTAATTCTTTTTCATGTGGCGCGTTGCAAATTGAATATGATCTTCTTACTTCTTCGCCATTGATTGATTTTTTTATGGTGATATTTTGTCCTTCTTTAAATGTAAAATCTTTCTGCAAAGAAGAGGGTATGTCAAAACAAACCGATACGCAATCAGTTGTTTCCTTTTGAATGCTTTTTATTTTTAAAGAATGAAAATGAATCGACATATTATTGATTGTATATTTTAAATTAAAAATTATTTCACCAGTCCGTTTAACAGGTGGTCAATCATGTTGTTTTCTAATTCCATCACCTCCATCTGATTTTTTTGTCCTTGCCAAAACTCCAGCCCTCTCACAGCTGATAAAATAGTAAGCACTGCAATTTGCGGATGAATATTTTTGATGGCGTTATTTTCTATTCCTTCGTTTACTATATCAATTAATTTTTTTTCATAAGCTTTTCGCTGAAGAAGAAAATCCGTTAAGTAAGGATCCTTGAGTTGTTTCCATTCATGATTGGCTACAAATACTTCGTCGTATTCATTCACCATCATTTGAATATGAAACTGAATGATGTGTTTTAATTTATCAATGGTACTATTTGATTCTTGCTCGGTTTGATGTAAGTGAAGCATAAATTCATTGGCTACTTTAAAACAAATGTTTTGCAACAATTCAATTTTAGATCCGATGTGATTGTATAAACTAGGTGCTTCCACGCCAATACTTTCGGCAAGCTCTCGCATAGACGTTCCGGCAAATCCTTTATGACGAAAAAGGCCCGCGGCTTTTTTGATGATGGCATCTTTTTTTGTGCCGTTTGCTGATACTATAATTTTAGACATAATAGAACACAAAACTAACGCTTATTAGTTTTTATTCTGTATTTTCCCGAAAAAATTATAGAGAGAAAATGATGGATGTAAAGGGAACAGGAGGATTTAGACCGAACCTCTACTTAACTTCTTCATAATCAATGTATTCGCTATTCATTTGATTAGAAAAGCCTGTTTTATCAGCAGATTTATTAGGCGTAGGGTTGCTTTTTTGGCTTGTTTTCCCCATTTTTTCTTGCATTTCGTTCATTTTCTGCTTTACCTGCTTGGTAGCATTATATATAGGTATGATGAATTCAAACACAAATTTGTATAGAAAATAAAAAACAATGAGCTCTAGAATGAATTTAAACATAAGGCAAAGGTAGTACTGCTTATATAATTTGGCTGTTAAATTTTAGGCTTGTCTAAACAGATCTTTTCGCTTATTGACCAAGTTTTCATATCTTTGTATTCGAAATAAGAGTGAAATGGAAGGGAACGGAATCGTTCCCTTCTTCTTTTTTAATACCATGAGCAACGAAACACAAATAGAAATTGTAAAAAAATTACTGACTCCTTTGCTGGAAGGGGATATTTTTTTAGTGGAAATCAAGGTAAAACCCATCAATAATTTCAAAATTTACTTGGATGCGGATGGCGGGTTGGGAATTGAGAAATGCATCAAAATAAATAGAGCGCTTTATAAGCAAATGGAAGAAATGGGCATGTATCCCGATGGAGATTTTTCTTTAGAGGTTTCCAGTCCGGGTACAGAAGAGCCATTCAAATTACACAGGCAATACATTAAGAATATTGAGCGGAATGTAGAAGTAACGATGAATGACAGCACAAAAAAAGAAGGCAAGTTGATGGCTGCTGATGAAAACAACATTACCATTGAGTTCACCGAAGGGAAAGGCAAAAAAGCAGTATTGCATAATTTGTCGATTCCTTTTACTGATATAAAACAAACAAAAGTTCTGATAAAATTTTAATTAACACAAAACCCCCTGTCGGCAGGGTCCCAAAATTTGGGAGAAAAGCCGAAGTGGAATATGGCAAGCATTAACTTGATTGAATCGTTTCAGGAGTTTAAAGACGCAGAAAACATTGATCGTCCAACCCTGATGAAAGTAATGGAAGATGTTTTTAAAACATTGATTCGTAAAAAATACGGCAGTGATGAAAACTTCGACGTTATCGTAAATGACCAGAAAGGTGATTTAGAAATCTTTAGAAGACGTACCATCGTAGATGACGATGATCTGTACAACACCCTTACAGAGATTGAATATAAAAATGCAATTAAAATTGAACCTGATTACCAGGTGGGAGAAGAGTTGTATGAAGAAGTGGATATTCAAAAAGAATTTGGTCGTAGGGCAATATTGGCTGGAAAGCAAACATTGGCTGCACGTATCAATGATCTTAAAAAGAATATTCTTATTAAGAAATATGAAGAGCGCATTGGCGAAATCGTTAGTGGGGAAGTGTATCAGGTATGGAAAAAAGAAGTATTGATTCTTGATGAAGATGGCAATGAAATGTTGCTTCCAAAATCTGAACAAATACCCAGCGATTATTTTAAAAAGGGAGAAACCATTCGCGCAGTGGTAAAAAAAGTTGAACTAAAAAACAATCAGGCTATTATTATACTGTCACGTACCAGTCCTTCATTCCTTGAAAAATTATTAGAGATTGAAGTTCCCGAAATATTTGACGGATTAATCGTGGTGAAGAAAATAGTAAGAGATCCAGGAGAAAGAGCAAAAGTAGCTGTAGAAAGCTATGATGACAGAATTGATCCAGTAGGAGCTTGTGTAGGGATGAAAGGAAGTCGTATACATGGCATCGTTAGAGAGCTTAAAAATGAAAACATTGATGTAATTAACTGGACAGCTAATACACAATTGTTGATTCAGCGTTCATTAACTCCAGCAAAGATTACCAGCATCGACATGGATACAGAAAAACTTCATGCGAAGGTTTATTTAAAACCAGATCAAATTTCACTGGCCATTGGTCGTCGTGGAGCAAATATTAAATTAGCATGCGAATTGACAGGATATGAAATTGATGTGTTCCGCGACAATGAAGGGGAAGAAGATTCATTTGATATCGATTTGGAAGAATTTGGTGATGAAATTGAAGCATGGATTATTGATGAGTTGAAAAGAGTTGGTTGCGATACAGCCCGTTCTGTATTAGATCTTACTGCAGAAGAGTTAGAACGCAGAACCGATCTTGAGAAAGAAACCATCACAGACATCAGAAGAATATTGCAAGAAGAATTCGAAAAAGAATAAGTATGCTGAATGCAATAATTAAATAAAATATTCCCGCGCCAATTTGGTGCAACACTAAAAAAACAGAATGTCAGAAGCAAACACACCAAGGTTGATGGCTGCGGCCAAGGAGTTTAACATAGGTACCCATACCTTGATAGAATTCCTTGTGTCTAAAAGTTTCAATGTCGACGATCTTAAGCCTACGTCTAAACTCACGGAATCAATGTATCGTGTGTTGCAGTCGGAGTTTCAGCAAGACAAAGCCAATAAGCAAAAGGCTGCGCAGCTAGATCTTCCTAAGAATGCTGGCGGAGAAGGTAAAAAGAAAAGAGACGAAGAAGATCTTTCTATTAAAAAGAAGGAAGAAAAACCTAAGAAAGCCGAAGAAAAAGCAACTGATCCGGCAGAAACAGAAGAAGAGAAAGCAACCAGTGCTGCAAAGAAAAAAGCCTCTTCTATTACAAAGATTGATGCGCCCGAATTGGAATCTCCTAAGGTGTTAGATAAAATTGATTTAGATTCTATCGAGTCTTCTACCAGACCTAAAAAAGGAAAAAAGAAAGAAGAGCCTGCCGAACCAGTAAAAGAAACCGGCACTAAAAAGAAGAATCTTACAGATGCGGAAGCTATTGCACCACCAGCACCTGTGGCAGAAGATGTTCCTGCAACCATTGAGAACATTCAAGCAGAAAAACTTACTGGTCCAAAAATTCTTGGAAAAATTACCCTTCCAGTTGATAGTGATACAAGGCCTAAAAAAGAATCAAACGAAGACAGGCAAAAGCGCAAGCGTATTCCTATTCAGAAAAAAGCAGGAACGCCTGCCCAACAAGATCCAGCACAAAGAGGCAATAAGCCTTCACCTGGTGGACCCCCTTCTCGTCCAGGACAGCAAGGAGGCAATCGTTTTCAACGTCCATCAACAGGAACGCCTGTACGCAGAGAAGATAAAATAATTGATGCAAAAGAAATTCAGGAAAAATTAAAGCAAACACAAGCCAAGCTTGCAGGTGCAGGTGGTCGTGGAAAAAGCTTGAAAGCGAAATATCGTAAAGCGAAACGCGAAGAGATGGCTGACCAATTGGGGGAAGCTGGCGTAGAAAGCAATAAATTACAAGTAACTGAATTTATTTCTGTAAGTGAATTGGCGGGTTTGATGGATGTGAGCTTTGCAGATATTATCAGTAAGTGTATGAATTTGGGCATCATGGTTTCTATTAACCAACGCCTAGAGGCAGATGTAATTGAATTGGTAGCAAGTGAATTTAATTATGAAGTAGAATTTATAGGCGTAGACGATGCCGCAGAATTAGAAGTAGATGATGAGGAAGACGATCCAGAAGATCTTGTACCAAGACCACCGATTGTTACGATCATGGGTCACGTAGATCATGGTAAAACATCTTTGCTCGATTATATTAGAAATACCAATGTAATTGCAGGGGAAGCCGGTGGGATCACGCAGCATATTGGTGCTTATGAAGTAACCTTAAAAGATGGCCGTGCCATCACTTTCTTAGATACACCGGGTCACGAAGCCTTTACGGCTATGCGTGCACGTGGTGCCAAAGTAACTGATATTGCCGTAATCGTGGTAGCAGCAGATGATGCAGTGATGCCTCAAACAAAAGAAGCCATCTCTCATGCACAGGCTGCCAGTGTACCAATGATTTTTGCTATCAACAAAATTGATAAAGACGGAGCCAATCCGGAAAAAATAAAAGAGCAGTTGTCTACCATGAATATTTTGGTGGAAAGCTGGGGTGGTAAATTTCAAAGTCAGGAAATCAGTGCAAGAAAAGGAATGAACATTGATTTGTTGATGGAAAAAATATTACTTGAAACCGATATTCTGGAATTAAAAGCCAATCCAAAAAAGCAAGCTTCGGGAACCATTATTGAAGCATCGCTGGATAAAGGCCGTGGTTATGTAGCCACCATTCTTGTACAAAACGGCACCCTTCGCCAGGGAGACATGATCGTATCTGGTCAGTACTTTGGTAAAGTAAAAGCGATGTACAATGAGCGTAATCAACGCGTTGAAGTGGCACCTCCTTCCACACCGGTATTGTTACTCGGTTTGAGCGGAGCGCCTCAGGCGGGTGAAACATTTAAGGTTTTTGAAAACGAAGCAGACGCAAGAGAAACAGCGTATAAGCGCGGACAAATTTTGCGTGAGCAAGGAATGCGTGCGAAGAAACATATTACACTCGATGAAATTGGTCGTCGTTTGGCATTAGGAAACTTTAAAGAATTGAATGTAATCATCAAAGGAGATGTGGATGGATCGGTAGAAGCATTGAGTGATTCATTACAAAAATTAAGTACAGAAGAAATCGTAGTAAAAGTGATTCACAAAGCGGTGGGTGCTATTACAGAAAGTGATGTTACTCTTGCTAATGCGTCTGATGCAATCATCATAGGATTTAACGTTCGTCCATCTTTGCAAGCAGCAAGATTGGCAGAAAATGAATCTATTGAAATCAAAATGTATTCTATTATCTATAACGCCATCGAAGAGATTAGAAGCGCGATGGAAGGAATGCTTGAACCCACTGTGGAAGACAAAGTATTGGCCAATGTGGAAATTAGAGAAACCTATCGTTTTGATAAAGCAACCGTTGCCGGCTGTCAGGTACTTGATGGTAAGATTGCAAGAAACAACCGTATCAGATTGGTACGCGATGGCATCGTAATCTTTACAGGTGAACTGGCTAGCTTAAAACGTTTCCGTGATGATGCCAAAGAAGTTACTTCAGGAATGGAGTGCGGATTGGTTATCAGAAATTACAATGATGTAAAAGCAGGAGATATTGTAGAAGCGTTTGAGGAAGTAGAAGTGAAAAGAACGTTGTAAACAATCAGCGTTTAAAAGGTTTAACAAGTTTAAAACGTTTAATGGGTTAATTTTCCAACTTGTTCAACTGCTGAAACACTTGAAACCTCTGCAACGGCAATAAATAACATTTATGAAAAAACATACCTTAGTAATACTTTCTCTGATCGCATGCTTCAATGCAATTGCCCAGCCTAAAAAAATAGTTGCAGATAAGATCATTGCTATCGTAGGAAATAAAATTATTTTAAAAAGCGATATCGACAATGCATTGTTAGATATGCAGCGTCAGGGAATAGAATTGTCTCCCGATGCAAGATGCATGAGTTTGCAACAAGCCATGAGCATTAAAGCATTGGTATTACAGGCCGAAAAAGATTCACTCATTGTAACGGAAGAAGAAGTAGATGCTGATATTGATAACCGTATTCGTTATTTTATTTCACAGTATGGCTCAAAGGATGAAGTAGAAAGAATGGCCGGAAAATCTCTGTATCAATTAAAAGAAGATTTTAAAGATGGGATCAGAGATCAAAAGCTGGCGACTGCTATGCGCAATAAAATTGTTGAAGGCATTAAGATTACGCCCAATGAAGTAAAAGCATTTTTTGATATGATTCCAACCGACAGTTTAGCTTATTATGAAACAGAAGTCGAAATAGGACAAGTGCTTATTTATCCTAAAGCAAGTAGAGATGCAGAAGAGTATTGCAAAGAGCAGTTGATTGATTATAAAAAGCAAATTGAAACGGGCAAAAAAGAGTTTGGTACGCTTGCCTCTATTTATTCTGAAGATCCGGGAAGTAAAGACCGGGGAGGTATGTACGAAGTAAATAGAAATCAAAAAGACTTAGATCCTGTATGGCTTGCGAAGGCTTTTACCCTAAAGCCAGGACAAGTATCCAATCCATTCAAAACAAAATTCGGATACCATATTATTCAATTGGTAAGCAGGGCAGGAGACGATGCAGTGGTGAGGCATATATTAAAAGTGCCACAGGTTACACAAGTGGAAATGAAAGAAGGATTTCAAAAACTTGATTCTGTAAGAGCAAAACTAATTGCTGGCACTATGGATTTTGGTGCAGCGGTTTCTCGCTATAGTGATGATGATGCCAGTAAATTTACAGGTGGCATGTTGCAAGGAAGAGACGGGTCGTTTTTAACCATCGATCAGTTGGACAAAGACATCGTACTAATGTGGAAAGAATTGGCAGTAGGCGAGTATTCTCAACCGGTAGAATATACTGATGAGCGCGGAAAACGAGGTGTACGAATCATCTATTTGAAAAATAAAACAGTGCCGCACCGCGAAAATTTAAAAGACGACTACAATAAAGTGTCTCAGCGTGCACTAGAACAAAAAAAGGAAAATGCTTTAGAGTCTTGGTTTAACGGTAAAGTAAAGAACTACTATATTATGATTGACGATGAATATAAAACCTGCGCTGCGTTGAAGATGTGGATAGAGATTGCAGCAGGGAGGTAGAATGTTTGAGGTTTAATGTTCAAGGTTCAACGTATTAAACCACTTAAACTTCTTAAACTCTTAAACGTACAGAATAAGTGATCGAAAAAAAGAAAGTAGTAGGAAAAGAGGAGAATGCGATTCTCGTAGGGCTTGTTCAGAAAGATCAAACGGAGCAACAGATAAACGAATATCTTGATGAGTTGTCTTTCCTTGCAGAAACAGCCGGCGCTATTACTATAAAGCGCTACACCCAAAAAATGAAACACCCCGACAGTAAAACATTTCTGGGGAAGGGTAAGTTGGAAGAAATCAAAAATTATATTGCATTAAAGGGGAATATTTCCATGGTTATATTCGATGATGAATTAACCGGTTCTCAGATTATCAATATTGAAAAGATTCTAGAAATTAAAATAATTGATCGCAGCGATCTCATTCTAGATATTTTTGCGAGCAGAGCTAAAACCGCACAGGCTAAAACGCAGGTAGAGCTTGCACAATACCAATATATTTTACCCCGATTGAAAGGAATGTGGAAACATCTTGAGCGCCAGGGCGGCGGGGTAGGTACGAGGGGTCCGGGTGAAACAGAAATTGAAACAGATCGCCGTATAGTAAAAGATAAAATCACTTTATTACGCAAAAGATTAGCCGAAATAGATAAACAATCTTTCACTCAGCGAAAAGAACGGGGAGAATTTATCAGGGTGGCCCTAGTGGGGTATACCAATGTTGGTAAATCTACCATCATGAATGTATTGAGCAAGAGCGAAGTGTTTGCAGAAAATAAATTATTTGCTACGTTGGATACTACTACACGAAAAGTGGTATTTGAACAAACTCCTTTTTTGTTAAGCGATACGGTAGGGTTTATTAGAAAATTGCCTCACCATTTAGTAGAAAGTTTTAAGAGTACATTAGATGAAGTAAGAGAAGCAGATATCTTGTTGCATGTAGTTGACATTTCACATCCCAAATACGAAGAGCAATTGGCGGTGGTAAATAAAACCTTAGCAGAATTGGGATCGGCAGAAAAACCTACCATCACTATTTTTAATAAGATGGATAAATACGAACAACAAACTTTTGATCAGTGGCTGGAGGAAGACGTAAAAAAAGATATTTTACGCGAACTCAAAGAACGTTGGGTAGAAGAAACAAAAGGGAATTGTGTATTTGTATCCGCTACAGAAAGAACTAATTTAGATGGGCTGCGTCAAACGATTTTAAATAAGGTTAGAGATATTTATCAAATTAGATATCCGTATAAGGCGGAATTTTTCTACTAGTAGACGTTCAACGTTTAACGTTCAATGTTTACTTAATAAATATTTATGGACGCTTACGTTAAACCTTAAACCTTGAACCATTGAACGAAAAGATTGTTTGGCATAAAATCTCCGAAAGCAGACATGAATTATTCTCAGATAGTCAGGGATTAACTGAAGTTGCTGTAAACGGAAGAGAAATTTGTATCAGCGTAATTAATGAAAAGCTATATGCTTGTGCTGCAAAATGTCCGCATGCGGGAGGAAGAATGGCAGAGGGGTACGTAGATCCATTGGGTAATATTGTTTGTCCGCTACATCGATATAAGTTTAGTGTAGAAAATGGACGAAATACGAGTGGGGAGGGTTATTTTTTAAAGACTTTTTTGATAGAAGAGCGAAAAGAAGGAGTATTTGTGGGGATTGAAGAAAAAAAAGGTCTTTTTGGGCTATGAAACCCTAAAATCAATTTGTTTAAAAACTGAAAATCAGTATTTTTGCATCCCTAATTACTTGTCTTCCCCAAAAGGAAGCTCAGTGTAAACAGGAAAAGCATATTCCTCCTTAGCTCAGTTGGTTAGAGCATCTGACTGTTAATCAGAGGGTCGTTGGTTCAAGTCCAACAGGGGGAGCACTACTTGACAAGCCATCAGAAATGATGGCTTTTTCTTTGTCTATTAATGAGTTAGTGTAGTTGCATCTTTACATTTTTCAAAAATCATTTTTACCCAAAAAATCTACTTATAATATTCTTTTTTGGTTTTTCATCTAGCCTTCTGTAAAAAGAAACGAGGTTTTCAAATCCCTAAGTTACCTTATCGGCAAGCTGATTGTATTACTTTTACAGTATAAATAGATATCTATTTATAAAAAGGCTAATTCACAAATCTATCTTCAAATGGAAGGATTTTTAAATCAAATAAATCAATATACGCAACTTTCAAAAGAAGCTGAATCGGATTTTTTATCAAAACTAAAATCAAAGTCATACAAAAAGGGGGAGCTGATAACAAAAGAAGGACAAGTTTGCAAACAGCTATTCTTCATCAATTTCGGACTTGTAAAACAATATTATTATCATGATGACCGATTATTTGTTTTGCGGTTTTTTTCGGAGAACAATATTTTCACCACATTAGATAGTTTTCTCAAACAAACAGCGGCAGATTTTATGACAATAGCGTTGGAAGACACTAACGTAACTTATGTTGATTATGAGGATGTGCAGGAGCTGGCAAAAAATCATCATTCCTTTGAAACATTTTTACGAAAATTATTTTCATTTGCTGCACTCACACTTTTGAACAGAATAAAAGAACTGTTCAATAAAGACGCGGCTGAATTATATGAAAGCTTTAATCAAAACAACGCTCATTTATTACAACGAATCTCTTTAGGTGATATCGCCAGCTACATCGGCATCTCTCAGGTAACGTTAAGCAGGATTAGAGCAAAGAAATGATTTTTTAACATAGGTAAAATAAAGTCTCCTGAATCAACTTCAATTTTGTACCATTAAAAAGTATAAAATGGACAACAACAAAATTGAAAGCAAGAAAGAACTCAACACCGCAATCAAAAT
>CANFJP010000006.1 GCA_947447485.1 Chitinophagaceae bacterium | reverse complement strand
GGTCCAGCGCCTATGATTATTTCATAGTAGCTTCTTAAAAAGGTTATCAAAATGGCCAAAGCAATTGGTACATCAATATTGAGGTCTTTTTGCCTAAGCCCTTTGAATGCGCTAGAAAAGATTGTTGAAGCACTGTAAAACAATACCGGCAAAGAAAGAGTCAATATCATCCAGCTAAAAGTTTTTTGCAATGCTGCCTGATCTAAATTTCCTCCTGAAAAATATTCAGGGAAACTCAGCATCATAATGTTGCTAAAGCAAAATCCTGCTACTCCAATTTGAATGACTTGTTTTCTGTTGACTTTTTTAGATTTATTACGAATAGTGTCTTGCAACATGATGGATGGCTCATATCCAATAAAAGTGAGTAGTTCGACCACTTTTCTTAAACTAATTTCCGCTGGGTTAAATGAAATGAAAACATCTTTCTGTTGAAAATTGACACGCGACTGAATTATCCCAGGTTCTATTTGATGTAATTTTTCTAGTAGGAAAATGCAAGATGAGCAATGTATTTGTGGGAGGGAAAATCGAATGTTTATCAGTTTATCACTATTGAATAATGATAATTTAGCTATTACACTTTCATCATCGAGATAGGCAAATCGCTCTCCAACAAACTTTCCTCTTGCTTTTATGCTGGGAGTAGTATCGAGTTGGTAATAGTTACAAAGATTGTTTTCGCTCAATAAAAGAAACACTTGCTTACAGCCGTTGCAACAGAAAAACTTTTCCTCAGATGAAATTGATTCTGTGCAAATATCGCCGCAATGATAACAGTTTCGCTTGGTTTTCATAACAACCCAATCAGTTAAAAGTTTTTAATGCTAATTAAATATTTATATTAATACCTTAATATCTTCTAATTTGATAAATTTTTTATTTATTCTTAAGGAAGAACTTGCCTGAATCTAACTTATCATTAAAATCAGCGATGGTATTATTTTCGATCATTTTTATCAAGTTCTTTTTAATCTCCTTGAATTCAAAATGCACAGGACATGGATTTTTTTCAGAACACACTTTTAATCCTAAGACACAATCTGTATAAATAACATCTCCATCAATTGCCTTAACAATACTGGCAATGGAAGTCTTCAAATCAGCCTTATCCATATAAAACCCTCCATTAGGCCCCTTTACTGAGTGAATCAACTTTCTTCGGCTTAAATCCTGCATAATCTTAGCCATAAAATGCTCTGGAGCATCTGTTCCTTTTGCAATCGCTTTGATTCCTACGCGATTGTCATCTTTAGATTTTTGAGCAACAAAAATCATTGCTTTGATAGCATATTCACATGACTTAGAAAACATAAAAGAATGATTTAGATTAGCAAATATATAAAATATTTTAAATTAAAGATAGTTTTATCTTTTATTATTATTGAAGGCTTTTTTTCTTAAATTTCAAGGCCCCCAAGCCCACCGTTTAAACAGTGGGCTTGGACGTATAAAAAAACCTAAGAAATCGTGGGTTTACAAAAGCTTGGCGGAGAGTGAGGGATTATTTCATGATCCCCGATTATCCGGAAGTCAAAATCAAATCAGTCGCTCTTTATTTTCCTTCAATTCCCTCAAAGCAAGCTTTTTGGTCTTTACGGAAAACAAAAAGTTCCGCTATTGCGGAACCTGATTTGATTTATTCAGCGGAGAGAGAGGGATTCGAACCCTCGATACAGTTTCCCATATACACGCTTTCCAAGCGTGCTCCTTCAGCCACTCGGACAACTCTCCCTGTTGTTTTTAGGGACACAAATGTACGGGCTAATGTGGGTATTTAAAAAATCAATCCAATACCTTCTCCATTTGAAAGCTTCTGGATCCTTTGATTAGTACTTGCACATTGTTTAATGATGCCTTTTTAAACCAATGGTTGGCTTCTGAAGAGGTATTGAAATGCACATACTTATTCGCAATATCTTTAAAATAATCGCCCACTAGTACTACGTATAGCCAATTATATTGATCAATTAATTTAATAAGATTCGCATGTTCCAATGTCGTGTCATTTCCTAGTTCCATCATCCCTCCCAACATCAATACCTTGTCTTTTCCAGGCATGTTTGCAAAATTCTCAATAGCAACTTTCATGCTGCTAGGATTGGCATTGTATGCATCTAGAATAATGCTATTATTATTAACATGAATTAATTGAGATCGACTATTGGAAGGAAGATACTCTTCCAATGCCGTTTTTATATTTTCTTCTGAAACCTTGAATGTTTTTCCAATACAAACTGCCGCCAATACATTATGAAGATTGTACCCGCCTACTAAATTTGTTTGAATAGTTTGTATACCTGTTCCTTTTGTAATCTTTACTTCAAGTAGTTCGCTGTCATTTTCTACTTCCCCCGCAATGTCGACTTCTGCTGGATTGGTGCCGTATTTTATTTGATTGATGCCTACTGACATATTCCTTAGATAATCGTAATCCCAATATACAAATGCAGTACCATGGTGTTCTCTCAAATAATTAAACAATTCACCTTTCCCTTTCTTTACACCTTCTTCTCCGCCGAATCCTTCTAAGTGAGCCTTGCCGCAATTGGTAATAAGCCCATGAGAAGGCATTGTGTATTCACAATAAGAAGCAATTTCTTTTTGATGATTGGCGCCCATTTCAATGATGACTATTTCAGCATCTCGTTTTATTTTTAAAATGGTCAGTGGTACGCCAATATGATTATTGAGATTCCCTTCCGTCGTATAAGTTTTATAGGTAGTGGACAAAACCGAATGAATCAATTCTTTTGTAGTCGTTTTTCCATTGCTGCCTGTTACAGCAATAAAAGGGATGGTAAATTGTTCTCGATGTTTTTTGGCAAGTTGTTGCAAGGCATCTAATGCATCGGGAACCAATATAGTTTTATCATTGTGCACACCAATCTCTTCATCAACTATACAATAGGATGCCCCCATTTCTAATGCTTTCTTCGAATATTCATTTCCGTTAAAGCTTGGTCCTTTTAGGGCAAAGAACAAATCGCCGGCTTGTAGTTTTCTTGTATCTGTTTGAACAGAGGGATGAAGCGTATAAATTGTATATAATTGATTTATATCCATGGCAACAAAATTAACACCTATTCGATTTTAAATTGAATCTTTTTGTGAACGGCAGTCTAATTAAATTCCATAAAAAAGCCTCCAGTAATTGGAGGCTTTTTTATTTATATCGTATGAATTATTTCTTTTTTCTTCCTTTGCTAGGCCTAGCTTTTGCGAAGATATTTCCTTCTTTAAATCCAGGGCCTTCTGGTGCACCAAGGTAAGTTTGAGCACAACGGAATCCAATTGTACTAGTAGATTGATCTTCTTGTAAAAAACGACGTGATCCAGGAGACAACCAATAAGCTCTGTCATTCCAGCTTCCACCTTTTACTACTCTTGATTTATCATTGATTAGGGTTGATTCACCATAAGCATACACTGCTCCACTGATTGAATCGCCATCAAGATAATTAATTACATTATTGCGTTGATAGTTTGTTCTATTCTTAACTTCTTCATCAGAGATATCTACTTTCTTTAAATGACCCATACTATCTCTTTCGTATTCTCCACTGCTGTTCTTGTAATATTTTTGAAATTTATTTCCTCTGAAATAATTGAAGTCTTGTCCGTCTGTAGGAGTTAATGCTCTGTATACATCCGCAACCCACTCACTTACGTTACCCGACATGTTGTAAAGACCAAAAGCATTTGGATAAAAAGCCGTGATATTTCCAGGAATAGCTGCACGATCATTCAAGCCGCCCGCAACGCCCATATTATCGCCACTTCCACGCTTAAAGTTAGCTAAGAATTTTCCTTGGAATGTACCATGACGATTGTCTCTCAATCCGCTAGGATTTTTACTCCAGCTATAAATTTGTTGATTAGAACGAAGTTCTTCTCCACTTTTAGTCTCTTTTGTACGAGGAGCAGGATTTTGATTAAGCAAGCCATAAGCTGCATATTCCCATTCTGCTTCCGTAGGAAGACGATAACTCATATTCATGATGCCATCTTCAATTCTTACAACTCCTCTTGGCTTATTGTTGATGTCTTTTAAATCTGATTTTCTAGGCTTATTCCTGTTTTGAATAAGATCCGGATTCATTAAGTAAGTTTCAGTATTAAAAGATCCGCTAGATCCAGAACCTTTCATTTCTTTTTTTGGAGCATCTTTTTTCAAATAACCCTTTTTCAATAAATTAAGTTCATTTACGCGATCTGTTCTCCAAATACAGAAATCGTGCGCTTGTTGCCAGCTTACACCTACTACTGGGTAGTAGTTATAAGAAGGGTACCTAAAATAGTATTCAACGTAAGGCTCATTATAAGCCAATTCTTCTCTCCAAACCAATGTGTCTGGTAGGCATTTATTCATGATAGCAGTATCTCCGCTAAAAGTATTTTCAAGCCAATATAGATACTCTCTATAATGAACGTTGGCAACTTCTGTTTCGTCAATAAAGAAAGAAGGAACAGTAACCTTGCGTGGAATGTTATTCCAATCGCCCATTACATCTTCTTCTTTAGATCCCATTACAAATGATCCGCCTTGTATAAATACAAGACCAGGCCCAGCTTTAGGATACTTCATCTTCGTGACATGGAAATTACCCATATTCTTATCATCATAATTCCACCCTGTTACACTAGACTTGGCTTTCTTTCCTCCAGATCCACCTTTGTTACAAGAGCTAAGGGTTAATGCGGCGGCTACTACAATTAAAATGTTTTTGCCAGAGAGTAATTTTTGCATGTGTATTCGTTTTGCAAATTGTTTGACTAAAAGGTTTATATAGTACTGTAATCTATTAGGTTACAATAAACGCGAATATAAATAACTTTCACTTAAGGAAAAGCAATTTTAGGGTTTTGTTATAAAAAAAGTAATAAAGTAATTTTTTTAATAAAATTGGAGAATTGGCTAGTTATTTACCATTTGTAAAGAAAAGTAAAATCGTATCTCTTTGTAAGGCAATATTTTGCTGCATTCTAGCGTTTTAACGGGGTAAATAACATTTCCTTTTTTGTCTATAAAATGATGGTTTAGACTTAAATAAATGATGTTTTTTTTTAATATTTTAACAAGAAATTACAAAATCATTGAGTATTGATTAAATTCATTTAATTTTACAACTCATTCATAAACAACAATCAAACGCTTATAGAGTAAAATCTACTTAACCAAGAAATAAACGCATGAAAAAAGCAACTCTAAAAATTACAACTCTATTTATGTTATTGGGTGGTTCTATTACCATTGCCAATGCACAAACCGCTTCATCTAGCAACATCAATGTCGTTACTACGGCAGTTCCTTTTTTACGCATTTCTCCTGATGCTAGAAGTGCAGGTATGGGTGACGCAGGCATTGCAACTTCTGCTGATGCTTATGCAGGATTTTGGAATGCAGGTAAAATTCCATTCGCAACGAACAGCATGAGCTTTGCCGCTTCATATACTCCCTGGTTGAGCGATTTAAAACTAAACGATGTGTATTTATTAAATCTTGCTGGATATTATAAACTAGATGAAAACCAAGCAATTCATGCTGGGTTGAGATATTTTAGTTTAGGAAATATTCAGTTTACAGATAACTCAGGATCTCCATTAAATCAATTTCGTCCTCGTGAATATGCTTTGGATGCTGGGTACTCAAGAAAATTATCTAGCAAAATGGGATTAGGTGTAGCACTTCGTTATATCAGTTCTGATTTGGCTGGTGGTACCGTAAATGGCGTTAGTTATAAAAAAGCAACTTCTGTAGCTGGAGACGTTCATTTCTTCTATAAAAACACCAAAGCAGATGGTAATGGAATTGATTTTGGCGCAACCTTAAGCAACTTAGGTTCTAAAATCTCTTATACCAGCGATGCTTCTCAAAAAGATTATATCCCTGCAAATTTGGGCGTAGGAGCTGTTTACAACAAAGTATTTGATGCAGACAACAAGATTACTTTTGCAATGGATTTAAATAAATTATTAGTGCCAACGCCGCCTACTGATACGGCTGCTGCAGCATTAAATAACTATAGAACTCAAGGAGTTGTAGCAAGCTGGTTCTCTTCATTAACAGATGGAGATGATTTAAAAGAAATCACTGTTTCTACTGGCGCAGAATATTGGTATAAAAATCAATTTGCTTTCAGAGCAGGTTATTTTTATGAAAATAAATTAAAGGGTGATCGTAGATATTTGACACTAGGTGCAGGATTAAAGTATAATATGTTTGGATTAAATTTCTCTTATTTACTTCCTTCTGGTGCAGGCATCAATCGCAATCCGCTTTCAAACACCATGCGCTTTACTTTGATGTATGATATGGATCAAAAATAAATTTCATCAATATTATTTAAAAGCGTTTCTTTAACCGGAAACGCTTTTTTATTTTTGTACAATAAAAGTAATATCAATTATGTCTTACAGAATTGGTTCCGGAGTAGATTTTCATCAGTTAGCAGAAGGAAGAGAGCTGTGGATTGGAGGCGTTCAAATTCCGCACCACAAAGGCTCGCTGGGCCATAGTGATGCAGATGTATTGTTGCATGCTATATGCGATGCGATGTTGGGGGCTTTGTGTTTAGGGGATATCGGATTTCATTTTCCAGATACCAATAGTGCGTATAAAAATATTGACAGTAAAATCTTATTACAAAAAACATCCGATTTAATCAAACAAAAAGGGTACGGAGTGGTAAATATTGACAGCACTTTGTGTTTGGAAGCGCCCAAAATTGCCGAGTTTGTTACTCAAATGCAAGAAGCGATTGCTAATATTTTATCTATTCAACTTACCGATATTTCTATCAAAGCAACCACAACTGAAAAAATGGGATTTGCTGGAAGGGAAGAAGGCTTAGTGGCATATGCTACCGTTCTATTAAAAAAAACAGACTAAAATTTCATTCATGCAGGAAGAAGTGATTGTAAAAATTATAAATGCCTCCACTAATCCAGTTCCGTCTTATGCTACGGAAGGTGCCGCAGGAATGGATATTCGTGCATTTGTGTTGGAGCCTGTGAGTTTGCAACCATTAGAAAGAAAGCTGATTCCAACAGGCCTCTTTGTAGAAATTCCTCCTCATTATGAAATTCAAATACGGCCTCGAAGTGGTATCGCATTGAAACAAGGGATTACTTGTTTGAATACGCCCGGAACCATTGACAGCGATTATAGAGGAGAAATAAAAGTGCTATTAATAAACTTGAGTGATCAAATTCAAGTCATACAAAACAATGATCGAATTGCACAATTGATTTTAGCAAAAACTGAAAAAGCTCATTTGCAAGTAGTGCAGCAATTAAATAATACAGAAAGAGGCGAAGGTGGATTTGGCCATACGGGCGTTTAACATATTCATACAACCAACATGAAAAACATTTTCATTGCAATTAGTATTATCACTGCACTAACATTGCTCAGTTGCAGGACTACTAAACATTTTAATAAAGCTATTTCAAGAAAGGATAAAAGCTCCTTGGAAAAGCAAAGTATAGAGGATTCTATTAAATCGCTCACTGAGACTTTTGCTCAATTCAAATCCAATCATATTGATTTTAAAACATTCTCAGCAAAAATAAAAATTGAATCATCCGATAATAAAGGAAAAAACCCAGATTTAACAGGCGTTGTAAGAATCATTAAAGACAGCGCTATCTGGATGTCTTTGACTGCTACTTTTTTAAATATTGAAGTATATAGAGTGCTTATAACCAAAAATAATATCATTCTTATCAATAAGCAAGACAAAGAGGTGAAATATCGTTCATTGGATTATTTACAGGAAGTGACCCAGATTCCCTTTGATTACAACACTTTGCAGGATTTGATTATAGGAAATCCTATTTTTTATTCTGATAGTATTAATTCTTATAGAAAAAAAGAGGAGTATATTTTATTGTCTACTGTAGGTTATTATTTTAAAAATTTATTTACATTGTCTAATGATAATAAAATTATGTTGCACAGCAAAATGGACGATGTGGATCTAACGAGGAGTAGAACGGCTGACATTACCTATGAAGATTATGAGAATAAAAATGGAATCTTTTTTTCTACCTCTAGACAAATTCTTGTTTCAGAAAAAAATATTTTAGACATCAGGCTTAATTATAAGCAATATGAGTTTAACAAAGAATTATCGGTTGCTCTATCTATACCTAAAAATTATAAACGTAAATAATCGTTATTTGCAAATAGATAATTCTATTGTTTTTTTTATATAGGATTGTATTTTTGCCATATTCGATAAATTCAATACATGATAAAATTCATTTTCTCCACTTTCTTGTTTCTATTATTAGCATTGGTTACTCAAGCGCAGCCTCAAACCAGAGAAGAGCTTGAAAAACAAAGAGCACAGTTAAGAAAGGAAATTGATGAAACGGAAGCCCTTTTAAATAAGAATAAAAGTGTTACAAAAGAGAATTTACTTCAGTATAAATTAATTCTTAATAAAGTAAATCTTCAGGACAGGGTTATTGATAATATCAACAAAGATTTGAATAGGCTTGATGACAACATGTATTTAATATCTAAAGACATCAGGCATTATGATCGATTATTAGATACGCTAAAGCAGGAGTATGCCAAAAGCATGATTTATGCCTATAAGAATAGAAGTAGTTATGATTTTTTAAATTTCATTTTTTCTGCAGCTAATTTTAATGATGCCATTAAGCGTATATCTTATTTAAAAAGCTATCGCAGTTATAGAGAAATGCAGGGAGAGAATATTTTCCGAACACAAAGCCAGAGGAAAAAACGAATTGTTGATTTAAATGGTGCAAAAATTGAAAAGAATTCTGTGCTCACCGTTCAAAGCAAGGAGATGGCTGTTCTTGAGGCACAGCAAAGAGAAAAAGATAGAATAATCGCTGAGTTAAAAAAACAAGGGAAACAATTAAATAATCAGATTGCCGCTAAGCGTAAGCAAATGCAACGTGTAAGCAATGAAATTGCTGCTGCAATCAAAAGAGCACAGGAAGAAGCAAGAAGGGAAGCTCTTTCTAGAGCAGCTTCAGAGAATGAGAAAGCTAGAAAAGAAGCTGAAAAAATTGCGAAAGCCAATTCCACTTTAGATCCCAAAAGCACCACAAAATCTAATATAACCTCTGTAAAGAAAGTAGAACCTGTAAAGATGGAGAGTGTGCTCTTGAACGCTGACAACATAGTCCTCAATGCTAATTTCGAAAGGAATAGAGGTGCGTTGCCTTGGCCGCTCGACAGAGGCGTAATCTTAATGCATTATGGGTCTAATACGCTTCCTAGTGGGAGTGTGCTGGTTGTTACCTCAGTTACCATTTCAGCAGACATTGGCACCTCAGTAAAAGCTGTTTTTGAAGGAGTAGTAACTGCCGTAAAACCTATTGATGATATGATGGTGGTCATTGTTCAACATGGAAGATATTTTACAACGTATAGTAATTTAACCGGTGTAACGGTGCAGAAAGGGCAAGATATTAAAACAGGACAATTATTGGGCAGAGTGGCTGCTAATTTTGATGGAGTGGGTGCTATTGACTTTTATATAAGTAATGAGAATAGCAATTATGATCCTGAAAAATGGTTGCGTAGAAGGTGATGAAATGTTTATTTAATTAGTCGATTGTACAATGCTTCATATTGCGGTACAATTTTATCAATATCAAATTTAGTTGCCTGCACTAAGGCGTTGGCTTTAAACTGTTGATGTATTTTTTCATCTGATAGAATTTGCAAGGCCTTATCGCTCATGTCTTGAACGTCGCCTACATTGCTCATATATCCAGAATATCCATCAATATTTATTTCTGGTAATCCTCCTGCATTTGTAACAATAACAGGTACTTCTGCTGCCATGGCTTCTAACGCGGCGAGTCCAAAGCTTTCATATTCACTAGGTAATAAAAATAAATCTGCAATGGGCAAGAGGTCTTCCATTTGTTCTTGCTTTCCAAGAAATTTAATTTCGCCACATCCTTCGCATTTACGAGCATAGTCCTCTATTTCGGGTCTGTCGGGTCCGTCGCCTATTAATAAAAGTTTACTAGGAATGCGCTGACTAATTTTTATAAAAATATCTACAACATCTCTTACTCTTTTTACCTTTCTAAAATTAGAAGCATGTACAATTATTTTCTCGCCATTAGGAGCAATCATTTTTTTGAAAGCAGCGATGGGTTTTTTATTGAATCTTTGTACATCAACGAAATTATAAATTACTTCAATGGGCTTATCAATATTGAAATTTTTATAGGTCTCTTCTTTTAGATTTTGTGACACTGCAGTCAAAATATCACTTTCTTCCATAGAAAAGGTTACAACAGGGCTATAGGTTTTATCTTTTCCTACCAATGTAATGTCTGTACCGTGAAGGGTAGTGATAACGGGAATTTTCTTTCCTTGTTTGGCAAGAATTTGCTTAGCCATATATGCAGCAGCCGCATGAGGAATCGCATAATGCACATGAAGCAAATCAATATTATTATTATTGACAACATCCACCATCGTGCTTGCCAATGCAGTTTCGTATGGAGGATAATCAAACAATGGATAAGTGGGTACCCTCACCTCATGATAAAATATATTGGCATGGAATCCGCTAAGTCTTACTGGTTGCTGATAGGTAATAAAATGAATGTTGTGATTCTTTTCGGCTAGTGCTTTTCCTAATTCCGTTGCCAATACACCACTTCCACCGTACGTTGGATAACAAACTATCGCGATATTCATATACTTATTTTAAAGCTGATTAAAAGTCACGCTGCAATTTACCAATTTAATACTTGGGTTAGGCTAATTATTTAAGTTGCTAGATTGTTTTATATTACTGGATAAATCAATGGTAATACAAATAGAACAAGATCCACCAGCAGAAAATATGGATTGCTATTTAGAAAACTCAACAGCAATTTTTGCTGCGAGAGAGGCATTCTGATGTATCAATGCAATGTTTGCGTCAAGACTTTCTCCTTTTGAATTTTCTGCAATGTATTTGAGCAAAAAGGGAGTTACCTCTTTCCCTGCTATTTTATTATTGGCTGCAGCAGCTAAAGCATGTTGAATATGAGTTTCTATGATTTCAGGAGCTACTTCAAATTCTTTTTGAATGGGGTTGGCTATTAATACGGTACCATTCAAGCCTAATTCCCATTTTGTCTTGATCAATTTTGCAATGGCTTGTGGATCGTCCATTCTTAGCGGAGATTTAAATCCACTCTTTGTTGAGTAAAAACTAGGAAATTCATCTTGTCCAAACGTAACAACAGGTATTCCCATCGTTTCTAAATATTCGAGTGTTAATCCAATATCAAGAATGGACTTCACTCCTGCAGACACAACGGCTACATTCGTGTGAGACATTTCTGTTAAATCGGCAGAAATATCCATGGTGTGCTGCGCTTCGCGATGAACGCCGCCAATTCCACCTGTTGCAAAAATTTTAATTCCGGCCATTGATGCGATTCGCATTGTTGCTGCAACGGTAGTAGCTCCAGGAAGTTTTTTCGAAATAACATATGGCATGTCTCTAAGACTAACCTTCCAAACGTTTTTTGTTTGTCCAAAGTATTCAATCTCCTCAGTAGATAATCCAATATGACAAATACCCTCTTTAATAGCAATCGTGGCAGGAATGGCACCTTCATTTCTTACGGCATTTTCAACAGAGATAGCCGTCTCCACATTTCTTGGCCAAGGCATACCATGTGAAATAATAGTTGACTCTAATGCTACTACTGCATGGTTTTTTGCAAGTGCTTCTTTAACCTCAGGGTGTATTACTAAATAATTATTTTGCATCTTTATAATATTTATTGCGCGATTCTAAAAGTGAAGTAAGAGTTATATCGTGTTTTACACTGCCTTTAATCTGCAATACTTCGAATGCCAAAGTATGTCCCAGTTGCAAACAAGTTAATTCATTATAATTATTAATATATCCCGCCATCCAGCCCGCCAGTGCTGCATCTCCTGCACCTGTACTGTCTATAATGTCAATTTTTTCAACACCTAGATCAATGGCGTTTTCTTGATTGTATTTAGTTGAACCCAATGCCCCTTTGCGTAACCAAATATTTTTTACCCCTCTTGAAAGCAGCGATTCAATCATTTTGGCTTCTTCTCCTTTTGCATTTAAGCAAATTGAAAAAAGCTCATCTTCATTTGGCGTAATCATGAAAACATTTTCAATATTGAGTGCTGCTAATTTTCGAGATTTCACCACAGAGACCGGTTCGATTATTAAAATCTTATTATGAGTAGTAGCAAAATTAATTAGCCATTGTATAGAGTCAATTGAAATGTTTGTATCGGTAATGATGATATCTGCAGTTGATAATGTGGCAACTTTTTCTTTTAAAAATGCCGGTGTTAAGTATTTTTCACAAACATCAACGCAAGCAGCCGCATGTAAAGAGCCATCTGCATTTAAGAAAGAGACATACTTTCCAGTGGTGTCGTTGACCAATGCTATATTTCCAATTTTAATTCCGGCTTTTTGCAATGCCTCCTCAACCCATTTGCCTTCTG
Organism: Chitinophagaceae bacterium; assembly: GCA_947447485.1. GTDB lineage: Bacteria > Bacteroidota > Bacteroidia > Chitinophagales > Chitinophagaceae > Ferruginibacter. The sequence goes on along the minus strand of CANFJP010000006.1, from coordinate 19,865 downwards.
CATCATTTCCTAATACAGTGATATACTCGACATCTATATCAAGATAGGCAAGATGAAATGCTACATTAGTGAGAACGCCTCCTATGTTACGAGACAAATTTGCAGGATTAGAAGTTCCTACAATTACTTGTTCATTACAGAAATACAACTCGTCAATTAAAGCAGAACCGATACAAATAACAGATGGCATCTTACAAATATAGAAAATGAAATTTGTTTGAGTTGATTGATAATAAAAATAAGTTCAAATCGCTGATTCTTATCAAAAAGAATACACTCTCAATCAAAGATGTTTGTTAGCTACCCGCGTACACAAGAAAAATCACAGGTAATTTATTAAGCTCAGGCTTTTCTTTTTTCCATGCTGCAACAGATTTTGTATTGATCTGTTCAGTTTTTGCAGTAATATTTACGCCTATACAAATTTTTGTATTTCCATTACAATGTTGCAGTAGACTTTCTAATAATTGATTGTTTCTGTAGGGCGTTTCAATGAAAATCTTTGTGCTGTTATTTTTTGCTGATGCTGTTTCTAATTCTTTTATTTTTTTAATACGTTCGCTACTGTCTATTGGAAGATAGCCAATGAATTCAAATTGTTGTCCATTCATTCCGCTTGCCATCAGTGCAAGTAGAATGGAGCTTGGCCCTACAAGAGGTTTTACTATGCAATGCATCTCTTGTGCAACTGCAATCAATTGCTGACCGGGGTCTGCAATACCAGGACAACCAGCCTCACTAATAATCGCAATGTTTTTTCCTGCTTTGATAGCAGCAGTAAGATGATTGATTTGCTCTGCTTCTACTTTGTGAATGGTATGCCATTCAAATTGATCAATTACAATGGATTTGTCTATTGATTTTAAAAATCGTCTAGAGGTTCTTTCGTTTTCTGCAAAGATTACCTGACAATTTTTTACCGCTTCAATAACATAAGAAGGAATCGTTTCTATGGCTTCGTCTGCCAAAAAAGAAGGAACAAGATATACAGTTGGCATACTAATGATTGATTATATTATTTTCTTTGGCACGGTGTAAGCTAATGGTTGCGGCTACAACGGCATAAGCAGGAGCGAATACCCATCCTATTATTGGGATTGCATGAAGAGAATAAAATACCATTCCATTTCCAATGGCGAGGCCACGATGATGTCCAATTAATTCTATGCTTTCAATGGTTTTTAATTTATTTCTCTCGCTACTATAATCGAGCATGGAAAACCCTACATAATAACAGTCTACAAATAAGATGATAAGCGGCGCAACCCAACCGATTAAAGGGATAAAAGAAAGGATCAACAGGCTGATTAAATAAACTGTTTGCCATATTATGTTTCTAGAGGCAATTTTAATGGCTCTAATAATATCTATGATATATTGATTAACATCAAAGTTGAAATGTTTATTTGTTAGAATGCTTTCTGTTTTTTCACTTAAATAAGCAAATGCTGGAGAGCCTATGATTAAAAAAGTAAACTTAAATAAGGAGAAATAAAAAAGTAGTAAAACGAATTTTAAAATGATCTGACCAATGATAAAGAAAAAGCTCAGCCATCCATCTTGCATTTGGTCTAGCCAAGTTTTAACGCCAATTTTTAATAGCATCCATTCGATTGCTTCATTGCTTGAAGTCCAGAAGAAATATATTCCCATCACAAAGAGAATGCTATAAATTATTCCAGGAATTAAAATCCATTTCCACAAACGATTTTTTACAATAAAGCGATGTGCTTCAAAGTAGGATTGAATGGATATGATAATTTCTTTCAGCATAAACAATGATTGATGCTTGTAGGGTAGTACTTACAATGTCCTCACGGAATCATTATATATTTAAATTATTGTAAAAAGCTGATTAGAATTTTGGACAGGGGATACCTTTTCCTACAGTGCGATTCATGATGTAGATGATAGAAAATTCAGAGCCTCCACGGTTTCCAGAAGCTGCTTTAAAATCACTGATATTGATATCATATGTTGCTCCAATGCGAACACCACCAAATTCGAGTCCTATATAAGGGATGATAGCATCTTTTACGCGCAACCAAGAACCAATATAAACATTCGTTGGATTTTCTTGATTGTTGTTTGCAGTTAAAGAAATCGCACCACCTAACACAGTTTCGCTAGACTTATTTTGTATTTGATGAATGACAGACACATTTACATTGGTCATATCTCCTATAGGGAAATAGCCTCCTGCATGTACGGTTAGTCTATTCGTAAGATTCCAGTTTTCGTCTTTAAAGCTAACTTTAGGTCTATTGATATGGTAAGCAGATACTCCAACATAATAGTTATTGTAGCCATCTGTAGAGCCAGAATACAACACACCTGCATTTACATCAAAATAGCTTCGATTGTTTCCTGTTAAAGGATTGGTTCCAATATATTCTGCTGATGTACCTTGAGCAAAACCATTTTGCTGCAGTTCGTCTTCAAAAGTTAATTTAGAAATATCTAGTGACATACTAGAATATGTTGCCTGAAATCCTGCTCCAATGGTATTGTATCCATTTTCGTCTATTGCTTTGTGATATGACAATGAAGCAGATCCATAATTTAATTTAAGTGCGTTATTAGCACTTGCATCCGACAATCCAGAAAATCCGATTCCAAACACATCGCCCTCAGGAAGACTATTTTTCATTATAGGAAAGTCTATAGAGGCACTTGTTGTTACATATGCTTTAGGTACTGAAGGCCATTGGTCTCTATGGTTGGCAGCAACTCTCCATTGCCCATTAAATTTTCCAGTAAATGCAGGATTTAAAGTTAGTGGGGAAGAAAAAAATTGCGAAAAATGCGGGTCCTGTGCTTTTACAATTACTGAAAACAATAGGACGTAAATTAATAAAATGTATTTTCTCATCATCATTACATTGCTAATCGTAAAGGTAATAAAATTGGAGTAAAAAGTTATGTTGTAAATGCAAACTTTTTTATACTCCTTATTATTACACAATATACTTATATTCTTTTTTTTATACATTATTTAAATAACTAATATTATTATTAAATAATGTTTTAATTATTTAAAACTGACTATTGATATTAGTGTTGCATTTTAGTTCCATAAGCCAAATCACCTGCATCACCAAGACCAGGAACGATGTATCCTTTATTTGTTAGTTCATTATCAATATCCCCGCACCAGATAGTTGCAGCTGGTTCGGCTTTCATAACGGTGTCAATTCCTACTGTACAAGCGATGGCACAAACAATGTGAATTGCCTTAAATTTTCCTACTTCTCGTAAGTGCTCTATAGACTTAACAAGTGAAGCGCCTGTTGCAAGCATTGGGTCGCTTAGAATGAGGATTCTGTTTTCTATGCTTGGACAACTCATGTATTCTAAACTAATTTCGAAACTACCATCTGGATGATGTTTGCGATAAGCACTTAGAAATGCATTATCTGCTTTGTCGAAATAATTGAGTAATCCGTTGTGCATGGGCAAGCCTGCACGGAGTATAGTAGCCAATACGGGTTGATCCTTTATTAACTTACTATTAGATTCTCCCATGGGAGTTTTAATCAATGTATCTACTGATTCAAGTTTTTTACTTATTTCATATCCTATTACTTCTGCAATTCTTTCTAAGTTGCGTCTAAATCGCATTCTGTCATTTTGAATATCAACATTTCTGAGTTCAGAAACCCAGTTGCTTACTAGAGAATGCTGTTCGCTGAGATTTATAACCATTTTTGTAATTTTTAATCGATTGGTAACTTCAAACAAATCTATAATAAATTCGTTAAGCGAAGCTAATTTTGAGCAACTGTTTTCAAAATTGTAATTTCACTGTTACCAAATCATCGTTATGAAGAAATCATTTAGGTTACTCCTTGCAGCTTTTTTAATATTGAGCGCTTGCAATAGCCATAAAAAAGCCCCCCTTTCAAAGGATAAGTACGAATCTAGCAAATTGACTATTGAAGAAATTGAGAAAAAAAGTCCAAATAAGTTTTTACAAGTATCAGGAAGCAAAAAGAAAAATCTTATTGGACAAACAGTCGTAAAGGGAACAATAGTAAGCAATGCTAAAATACTTTCCTACAAAGACATAGATGTGAAGCTTTCTTTTTACAGCAAAACCGGTGCATTATTAGAAGAAGATCACGAGGTTGTGTATGAAACCATTAAGCCAGGAGAAAGCATCAACTTTAAATCAAAGTATTTCGCTCCTAAACAGGCTAAAAGTGTTTTATTTGAAGTGGTGGGTGCGTTTTCAGTAGATAAATAAGCAGCCGTATTTCAAATATTAGGAAATAAATGTAAACGTATCTCCATCAAACAATCCCTTATCGCTCAGTTTAACATGCGGTATAACCAGTAGTGCCATAAATGACAATGTCATAAAAGGGGCAGATAAATGACTTCCTAAATCTTGTTTTACAAACTTGTCAATTTCTGTATAAGCTTTTGCAACTTCATAACCGTTCAGATTACTCATTAATCCTGCAATGGGCAATGCCAGTATTTTTTTATTTTTTTCATCCACTGCACTAACGCCTCCGCCACATGCTATAACCGCGTTGACGGCCTTACACAAAGATTCATCGTCTACTCCTATGGCAACAATATTATGGCTATCATGAGCAACAGAAGAAGCAATGGCGCCTTTCTTTAATCCAACGTTTGTTATAAATGCTTTTGCAATGGGAGCATTGTTATAACGATTCACTACAACAATCTTTAATACATCTTTTTGTAAATCACTTACAATTTCATTGTTGACTACTTTAGGAGCTATATATTTTTTATTCGTAATTAATTGCCCATCTAAAGCCTCTATCACAACAATTTCTTTTTCATTTTTAAAATCAACGAAAAATTCTTTGACTTCTTTTTCTTTACAACTAAATTGATTAATAATTCCTGAAGCTTCTGGATTGATAAATGATTGACCATTTTTGGCAACCAGCATCCCATTAATGTATGTTTCTGCTACGTCAAATGCTATAAGATTTTTTACAACAATACAGTCGGCATGATCACCTTCTTTTAATTGCCCCACATCCATTTTGTAGTGTTCCACGGGATTGATGCATGCGGCTTGTAAAACCTTAAAAACATTGATTCCTTTTTTTACAGCTCTTGCACACAGCTGATTAATATGGCCTTCAGCTAAGCTATCAGGATGTTTGTCATCACTACAAAACATCATATTATCAGAATGGTCATGCATTAAATCAATCAATGCTTCGAAGTTTTTAGCAGCACTTCCTTCTCTGATTAAAATTTTCATTCCAAACTTTAGCTTATCAAGTGCTTCTTCTTTTGTAAAGCATTCGTGATCGGTACTGATACCTGCATCAATGTATTTTTTTGCCAATGCACCCATCAAGCCAGGTGCGTGTCCATCAACTGGTTTATTGTATTTTTTGGCTGATGCAATTTTTTTCATCACTTCCTCATCATCATTGAGCACTCCTGGAAAATTCATCATCTCGCTGAGGTATTTAATTTCTGGCAAGGCAAGTAATTGATCAACATCATCCGAAAGGAGGGCAGCTCCCGCTGTTTCAAAAATCGTGGCGGGCACACAGCTTGGTGCGCCAAAAGTGCATTTGAAAGGAACGGTTTTGCTATTTTCAATCATAAATTTTACCCCATCCATTCCACATACATTGGCAATTTCGTGCGGATCGCTGATGGTGCCCACGGTACCATGCACTACCGCTAATCGTGCAAATTCCGATGGCACTAGCATGGAGCTTTCTATGTGAACATGACTGTCGATAAATCCTGGCAAAATGTAAGGGGTGTCTTTGCGCTCAGGTCCTTCAGGCATTATTTTTTTTATTTTCCCTTCATTGATTTCAATTGATCCAAAGAAAATATTTTTATTGGCAATATCTACAATATTACCTTGAAGTGTAAAAATGCTCATTATATATTTTTTATTTAAGTACTGAAAATTGTAACTGTAGAGTTAATGATGAATGTTCCAAACACGCTCTTTTCTTAAAGTCTATTTTTCACAATTTAATATTCATTTTCTTGATTAATTAATATATTTTTATTCCATGATTTTACAAATAGTAAATTATGTTTTTGGGCCGCTATTCAATAAGAACCGAGCGTATATAAATAGATCATTGAATTATTTACATCGTCAGAGAAAAATTGATAGAAATTATTTGGATTATATAAGGCTTTCTTCGCTGGAATTGGTGTCCTCAGAAATAAACAATGCCCAGCTTGCAGGCGCTGTTGCTGAGCTAGGAGTGTATAAAGGCAAGTTCTCTAGGTATATCAATCAATATTTTCCTGAAAGACAATTGTATCTTTTTGATACTTTTAAAGGATTCAATAAAAAAGATATTGAATTGGAAGTGGATAAAAGTTTTTCTTCTGGCGATCAAGATTTTGCTAATACGTCGGTGAAAAAGGTGCTCAATCTAATGCCTTTTCCTAATCAATGTATTGTTAAAGAAGGGTATTTCCCTGAAACTGCTGAAGGGCTTGATGAAAATTTTGTATTTGTGAGTATTGATACCGACTTATTCGAACCAATCTATAATGGGCTCAACTATTTCTATCCAAGATTGGTAAAGGGGGGATATATTTTTGTACATGATTACAACAATGATGGGTACAAAGGTGCCAAAGAAGCGGTAAAAAAGTTTTGTGACGAAAATTCAATCAGTTTTTTCCCTTTGCCTGATAGTTGTGGAACTGCCGTAATCATAAAATAAAAAAGGGCTAATCTAATAAATCAGGTCTTCGCTCTTTGGTTCTATTGATGGCTTGTTCGCTTCTCCATTCTTCAATCAATTTATGATTTCCACTCATCAATACAGGTGGAACATTCCATCCTCTAAAACTTTCCGGTCTTGTATATACTGGCGGTGCTAGCAAGTTGTCTTGAAAAGAATCTGTTAAGGCAGAAGTCTCATCATTTAATACACCTGGAATAAGCCGTCCGATAGCATCTGTTAAAACTGCTGCAGCCAATTCTCCTCCGCTTAGCACATAATCTCCAATAGAAATTTCTTTTGTAATAAAATGATCTCTGAAGCGTTGATCGATTCCTTTATAATGACCGCAGATAAAAAGTAAATTATTTTTCAACGAAAGCGAATTAGCCATTTGCTGATGAAAAGTTTCTCCATCGGGGGTTAAAAAAATCACTTCATCGTATTGTCGAACTTTTTGAAGGCTTTCCAATGCGTTTACTAAGGGCTCCATCATCATTACCATCCCAGCGCCCCCACCAAAGGGGTAGTCGTCAACTTGTGCTCTTGCATAAGTAGTATATTCTCTAAGATTAATCACATTAATATTCAACAGGTTTTTTTCTTGCGCTCTTTTAAGAATGGAGTGAGAGAAAGGGCCACTCAGTAAATCGGGAACAACGCTAATGATGTCGATTGTCATTTTTATTTATTTGTTTTTTGCGAAAACAGTTTTATCATTTTTAATATCAAAGTTTTCAAGGAGGATTTAATTTTCTAAAAAACCATCTAGATCTCGTTTATTCTTTTTTGTTGGCCGGCCTATTTTACTTTGCCTTTTTCCAGTATGAAAGGTGGCAGATTCAAATTTAATTCTTTCTATTTCTTCTTTGGGCGTGATGTCTATATAATTTAATATTGCCTCGCTGAATTGCGCTCTTTTGTATAATAATCCTGTTACTTTAATAACCCATTTTTTTTGTTCTGTCTTCACTTCGTATTCTTCTCCTATAAAAACATTTTTAGCTGGCTTTACTGCATTTCCATTCAATTTAACTTTTCCCTTGTCGCATGCTTGGCTAGCCAATGATCTAGTTTTGAATAATCTAATCGCCCAGAGATATTTATCTATTCTTAATTTTTCTGTTTCCATTTTTTCAGTATCCTATTTAGTAAAATTATGTTACTTTTTATTGCAATGTTAATGAATGGATGAACTATTTGCTTACTTTAGTTCTTTAAAATAGATCATTATGAAATATTGCATGAAATTATTGTTGGGAGTATTGATGGTAAGTGTCCAGTTTTCCTTCGCTCAAAAAAGGGGAATAAATTGGACTTCTGACGGACTCGCCTACACAAAATTCAACAATGGTGCTATTGTAAGGGTAGACCCTAAAACAGACGGAGAATCAGTTTTAATCAAGAAAGAACAGTTGACACCTAAGGGTGAGAATGAATCACTGAAAGTACAATCGTATTGTTTTAGTTCAGACAATAATAAAATATTATTATTCGCCAATACTGCAAAAGTATGGAGATACAACACTCGGGGAGATTATTGGGTGTTAGATATAGGAAAGAATGAGTTAAAACAAATAGGAAAAAATCTTCCTTCTCAATCCCTCATGTTTGCTAAGTTTTCGCCCGATAGTAAAAATGTAGCTTATGTGAGTGATCGCAATATTTATTCGGAAGAATTAAGCAGTGGAAAGAATAAAAAATTAACCACTGATGGAAATCGTAAATTAATCAATGGGACTTTTGATTGGGTGTATGAAGAAGAATTTGGGTGTAGAGATGGATTTAGGTGGTCTCCTGATAGTAAGCAAATAGCTTATTGGCAAGTTGATGCAACCAAAACCAGAGATTTTTATATGATTAACAATACCGATTCAGTTTATTCAAAAATAATTCCCGTAGAATATCCCAAAGTAGGAGAGTCGCCTTCTTCAGTAAGAATTGGTGTTATTCCAATAGCTGGGGGGTATACTCGTTGGATGAAAATTGAAGGAGACGCTAGACAGCATTATTTACCAAGAATGGAATGGAGTAGTGCAGATGAATTGATTGTTCAGCAACTTGACAGAAAACAGCAGGAAAGCAAATTGATGTATTGCAATACACAGGATGGAATTTCAAGAACGTTCTGGGCAGAAAATGATGATGCCTGGGTAGATTTAAACGCGGAAGATCCTGCTGGTTGGAATTGGATAAATAAAGGACAAGATTTTTTATGGGTAAGTGAAAAAGACGGTTGGCGACATATATACAAGATCAGTAGAGATGGCAAAAGCATTGTGCTCCTTACGAAAGGGAATTATGATATTGGACAAATAAGTGCAATAGATGAATCCAATAATTACATTTATTTTTCTGCTTCTCCTAATGATGCTACTCAATTGTATCTCTATAGAGTGAAATTGAATAGTGTAGCAAAAACATCTAAAGACGATGCAGAATTTGTTGGAAATGTTTCTTTAAAAGGAACAAACAATTATAGCATTTCTCCTAATGCAAAAATCGCATTGCATACTTTTAGCAATTATAATACTCCTTCTGTTTCTGAATGGGTTGGATTACCAGATTATAAAATTTTTAATAATTCAAAAAGTATAGCAAAGAACATAAAGGTTGATAATGACATCAATGTAGAATACATGAAGATTACTACCATTGATAATATCGTGTTGGATGCATGGATGAATAAGCCCAAAAATTTTGACCCAACAAAAAAATACCCCATTGTATTTTATGTATACGGAGAGCCGGCTGCTACTACCATTGATGATGTATATGGTAATCATGACAATTTTCTATATAATGGAAGCATGAGTGAAGATGGATATATACAAGTTGCTTTAGACAATCGTGGTACGCCTTCTTTGAAAGGTGCTGCCTGGAGAAAAGCAATCTATAGAAGAAATGGCCAGATTAATATTAGAGACATGGCTATGGGCATTAAAAAAATTCTTGAAAATCAGTTTGTCGATAAAAGTAGAGTGGCTGTTTGGGGATGGAGTGGTGGCGGGTCCTCTACCTTAAATTTAATGTTCCAATACCCCAATTTATTTACTGCAGGAGTATCGATTGCTCCCGTAACCAACCTGCTGTATTACGATAATATTTATACAGAAAGATACATGGGATTGCCACAAGAAAATATGGATGATTTTATAAAAGGATCAGCCATTACCTATGCAGAGGGGTTAAAAGGGAAATTGCTTCTTATTCATGGAACAGGCGATGACAATGTTCATTACAGTAATGCGGAAACGCTTATAAATGCATTAGTAAAATACAATAAACAATTTGAGTTTATGTCATATCCCAATCGTACGCATAGCATCAGCGAGGGCGTTGGAACGAGAAGTCATATGTCTGCATTGTATACTAATTTCATTAGAAACAACTGCCCTCCGGGAGGAAAGTAATTATTTTACTCTTCCGGGATATTGTTTTAATGCTTCTTCCAAGCAATCCATTGCATTGTTAATGGCATCTACATTTAGTACATAGGCAAGTCTTACTTCATTTTTACCTAAGCCTGGAGTGCTATAAAATCCAGTTGCTGGGGCAAGCATGAGCGTAGCGCCTTTGTAAGAGAAGGATTCTAATAGCCATTGACAAAAAATATCGCAATCATCGATGGGCAATCGTGCCATTGCATAAAAGGCTCCACCAGGATTTGGACAAAACACCCCTTCTATATTATTCAGTCTTTTGATTATTGTATCCCTGCGTAATTTGTATTCTTTCTTTGTTGTATCAAAATAATCATCTGGTAAATCCACTGCAGCTTCTCCCAGAATTTGTGCGTAATAAGGCGGACTAAGTCTTGCTTGTGCAAATTTCATAGCAGCATTTAATACGTCTTTATTTTTTGTTACGAATGCACCAATACGGCCTCCGCAGGCACTGTATCTTTTACTAATCGTATCCATGAGTATAACATGTTGTTCGGCCCCCTTGAGATGCATGGCGCTCGTATGAGATCCTTCATAGCAAAATTCTCTGTAGGCTTCATCAGCAAATAAGAATAAATTATGTTTGATAACAATTGCTTTCAACGTTTCCATTTCAGCAGCACTATAAAGATATCCTGTGGGATTATTAGGATTACAGACAACAATCGCTTTGGTTTTGGGAGTAATAACTTTTTCGAAATCTTCTATTGGAGGAAGTGCAAAACCAGTTTCGATTTTACTTCCAATAGGCACCACTTTTACATCTGCTTGCACAGCAAAGCCATTGTAATTAGCATAAAAGGGTTCCGGAACAATCACCTCGTCACCGGCATCTAGGCAAGCCATGAACCCAAACATGATAGCCTCGCTTCCTCCTGTTGTTATAATGATATCATTGGCAGTTACATCAATATTATTTTTTGCATAATACTGCACTAGTTTTTTTCTATAGCTTTCATTTCCCGCACTATGGCTGTATTCCAGCACAGTCAGGGTTGCATTTCTTACTGCATCTAAGCAAGCTTTGGGTGTTTCAATATCTGGTTGCCCGATATTCAAATGATACACTTTTGTGCCTTTCTTTTTAGCTGTTTCAGCAAAAGGAACCAATTTTCTAATAGGTGAGGCAGGCATTTCAAAACCTCGTTTACTTATTGATAGCATGGTGCAAAGATAGTAAGTTGAATGATTCTTGATTTAATTGTTCGGAGATTATATTATCGATCTTTATATACACTAAATAAAAAACCCTTCAAAATGAAGGGTTTTTTATCAATGAAACATTGATTATTTTTTTAAGGTTTTTTTTGAGCTGCTTCTTTTTTAACTTTTTCTTTTTTCTCATCCATTAAGCGTTGCTCTGCGCTCACAGGTTTTACTGTTTCTTTTCTTACTTCAACCGCTTGAGGAAGTTTAGCATAATCATCGGCAGTTAATACTTCTCCTTTAATGGTGATGCTTTTTACTTCATCAACACCAGCAAACTTAACAGTCAAATGTTTTTCAAAAATGTTAAGATTCTTTGCATTATAGGTTGCTTTGATATACCCAGTTTTACCTGGTGCGATTGGTTCTTTAGTATAATCGCCAATTGTACATCCGCAAGTAGGATTTGCTTGCTCAATGATAAGAGGCTCTTTGCTGATGTTTGTAACTTCAAATACAGCCGTTGTTGGGTTCTCTTGTTTTAATTTACCCATGTCAATGACTTCAGTTTTAAATTTTGCAACATCGTCTGCTTTCTTTTGAGCAAAAAGACTAGTTGTTAATACAAATGCTGTTAATGCTAGTGCTAACTTTTTCATTTTATTGATTTTGTTTTTTGTTTATATAAATAGTTGTTTTACTCTTTTAATTCGTTTGTTACAGTGTTTGCTGGTGCGCTCGCTGCGGGTGTTTTCCAAACTTCTCCTTTGATCGTAATTTGTTTGGTTTGATTTTCGTTGTAAGTTATGGTTATTAATTTATTAAATAATCCTTCAGATGCGGCGTTGTATCCAATTTTTATTTTGCTCTTTCCTCCTGCAGCAATAGCATTGTCTTTATCCCACTCTGGGGTAGTACAACCGCAACTAGCCTGAACATTGATTAGTTTGATGGGGTTTTTCCCTGCATTTATTATTTCAAAATCGTGCTGCACCGGTTTTCCCTGTGGAATTTTCCCAAAATCAAATATAGCTTCTTCTATTATGAGTAAAGAATCATTTTTTTTGACTTCAATATCCTTTAAAAATACCCCCTTTTCCTTCAAAATAGCACTCTTTTGCGCAAATGCGCCTACTAAACAGCAGCTAAAAAAGGCCAATTGGAGTATTTTTTTCATCTTAAAATAAGATTGTAAATATACAAAATCCTTGAATTATCTACGAAATTGGGTATCTCTTTATAGATTTTTAACAAACCGCTTTGAAATTGCTATTTTTGAAAAATATTTACAAATTGTATGAATTTATCAATAAACGAGATAGAAGATCAAGAAAAGCTCAGTTTTGAAAATTTTAGAAGAGAGGTCTTGAAAGATTATAAAACTTGCTGTGAAAGCAGAGAGACTAGCTTGCTAGGAAGAAAAGAAGTGTTGACTGGCAAGGCTAAGTTTGGAATTTTTGGAGATGGCAAAGAGGTGGCACAAGTTGCGATGTCCAAGTTCTTTAAACCAGGCGATTTTAGATCAGGATATTATCGTGATCAAACCTTTATGTTTTCTAATGGGCTAGCGACTGTAGAGCAATTTTTCTCGCAGTTGTATGCTGATGCGGATGTTAAGAATGATCCTTTTAGTGGAGGTAGACAAATGAATGCCCATTTTGCTTCTAAACTAGTAGATGAAAATGGCGAGTGGCTTCCTCTTGCAAATCTTAAAAATGTGTCGAGTGATATTGCTCCTACAGCTGGTCAAATGACAAGAGCATTGGGATTGGCCTTTGCCTCCAAAGTTTTTAGAAATGTAGAAGCGTTACATGAGTTAAAAGAGTTGAGTAATAAAGGAAATGAAATTTGTTTTTGTACTATTGGAGATGCGTCTACTAGTGAGGGTCAGTTTTGGGAAACAATGAATGCAGCAGGCGTATTGCAGGTGCCATTAGCAGTTTTTGTATGGGATGATGGCTATGGTATTTCGGTTCCTAAAAAATACCAAACAACCAAATCTTCTATTTCTGAAGCCCTTGCTGGTTTACAAAAGAATGAAGACAGTAATGGAATTGATATTTACAAACTTAAAGGATGGGATTATGCTGGTATGTGTGAAGTGCTCGAACATGCTATTCAGAAAATAAGAGATACACATACCCCCGCACTTTTCCATGTAGAAGAATTAACACAACCTCAAGGTCACTCCACTTCAGGTAGTCATGAACGATACAAAGATACCAATAGGCTAACTTGGGAAAAAGAATGGGATTGTTTAAAACAAATGAAAAGTTGGCTAATAGACAACAGTTTAGCTGAAGAAGAAACCTTGATAGAAATTGAAACAAATGCCATTCAGTTTGTTAAAGAGAGTAAACAATTGGCATGGGAAAAATATGCAGCTCCCTTAAAAAACCTTGTTACTGAAGCAGTAGCATTGCTTAATAACGCAACAGGGCTTCACCCTAGTGTGTCTATTATTTCAAAGGAATTAAGTGCCACTCGGGAGCCAATGCGAAGAGATGTGTTGAAAGCACTTGCAACAACATTAGATTTAATTGAGCATCATCATCCAGATGCAATTGCCATAAAAAATTATTATGTTTCTTTGACTGAAACGAGTGAGAAATTATATGATTCTCATCTATATAACGAGGGTCCTAAGTCGGCCCTAAAAGTACAGGCTATCTCTGCTTACTATGAAGACGAATCTCCTATTGTGAACGGATATGAAGTTTTGAATAATTATTTTGATCAATTATTTGCAAGCAATCCTAAGGTAGCTGCATTTGGAGAAGATCTCGGTCATATTGGAGATGTTAATCAGGGATTTAGCGGCTTACAAGAAAAATATGGTATTCAGCGAATATTCGATACAGGTATTAGAGAACTTACTATTATGGGACAGGGGATCGGGATGGCTTTAAGAGGCTTACGTCCTATTGCAGAAATTCAATACTTGGATTATTTGCTGTATGGATTACAACCTTTAAGTGATGATTTGGCAACAACTCATTTTAGAACAGTTGGCCAGCAAAGTGCTCCGCTCATCGTTCGCACCCGAGGCCATCGTCTTGAAGGAATCTGGCATAGCGGATCTCCTATGGGAATGATTATTAATGCTCTACGAGGTGTGTATGTTTGTGTGCCAAGAAACATGACTCAGGCTGTAGGAATGTACAATACCTTATTGCAAAGCAATGACCCAGGATTGATTATTGAATGTTTGAATGGGTATAGACTAAAAGAAAAATTACCCTCTAATCTTTTGGCGTATACCATTCCGTTAGGTGTTCCCGAGATAATCAAAGAAGGAGAGGATGTAACATTAGTGAGTTACGGTTCTACTTTACGCATTGTTCAAGAAGCTGCTGAAAGATTAGATCAGATGGGTGTTTCCTGCGAAGTAGTAGATATTCAAACATTATTGCCTTTTGATATTCATCATGATATTGCCAAGTCTTTGAAAAAAACAAATCGAATTCTTTTTATCGATGAAGATGTACCTGGAGGTGCGGCTGCATATATGTATAATAAAGTAATGGAAGAGCAAAATGGATATAAATTATTAGATGTAGCTCCTCGAACACTTACTGCAAAGGCCCATCGACCGAGTTACGGAAGTGACGGCGATTACTTTTCAAAACCAAATACGGAAGATGTAATAAGAGTAGTAAAAGAAATGATGGCTGAATAACAAAGCCCCTTTTTTTGAAACTATTTTAAATTGTGGTAAACTTTCTGAACATCTTCATCTTGCTCAAGCTTGTCTACCAATTTTAAGACGTCTTGTGCTTCTTCTTCATTTAGTTCAACTGTATTGGTGGGGATTCTTGTTAGTTCGGCTGTTAATACTTCGATTCCTTTTTCTTCCAATGCTTTACTCATGTTTCCAAATTCATTGAAAGCAATGCGAATGACAATATTTCCTTCGCTGTCTTCCCCAATTTCTTCTAAGCCGTAATCAATTAATTCAAGTTCTAGGTCTTCAATATTGATACCGCTATTTTTTATTTTGAATTCTCCCATTCGATTAAAACCAAATGCTACACTTCCACTTGTTCCTAATGTGCCGTTGCTTTTAGTAAAATGCATTCTAACATTGGCTACGGTTCTAGTAGAATTGTCCGTTGCTGTTTCCACCAATACGGCTACTCCATGTGGAGCATATCCTTCATAAACAATTTCTTCATAATTAGCCATTTCCTTTCCCATGGCTCTTTTGATTGCAGCTTCCACTCTGTCTTTGGGCATGTTGCAAGCCTTCGCATTGATATAACATCTTCTTAGTGCAGGATTATTATCTGGATCTGGTCCGCTATTCTTTACAGCAATGGCAATCTCCTTTCCAATACGAGTGAAATTCTTCGCCATTTTATCCCAGCGAGCAAACATGGCACTTTTTCTTACTTCAAATATCCTTCCCATGGTAATTGAGTTTATTGTTTCTCAGGCTGGCAAATGTACGAAAAGGAGCAAACTATTTTTCATTACAATGAAGATTTCATCAACCTTGTATAGAGTTCTATTACTTTATTTTAGTGTGTTATCTTCGCTTTATGGAACAATTTTTTGCTTATACCCGACTATTTAATTTTGCAAAGAGTATTTTTTTAAAAATGGGCTGTAGCGATCAGGATGCTGACATTGCTTCAAAAGCACTTTTAAGTGCTGATATTAGAGGAGTGGATAGTCATGGAGTAGCTAGATTAAGTGGATATGTTCGCTTATGGGAAGTGAATAGAGTCAATTCAAAACCAACCATACAGATTATTCATGAAACGCCTAGCACGGGAGTTGTTGATGGAGATGCTGGATTGGGCTTAGTGGTGGCTCCTTTTGCCATGGAACAAGCTATTAATAAGGCAAAAAATGTTGGTAGCGGATGGGTGAGTGTTCAAAATAGCAATCATTTTGGGATCGCAGGGTATCATGCAATGCTAGCGCTACCTCACGATATGATTGGAATTGCAATGACCAATGCCTCCGCATTGGTAGCACCTACTTTTTCTAAGGAAAGGATGCTGGGTACCAATCCTATAGCTGTAGCCATTCCTGCAGGCATAGAACCTCCTTTTGTAGCAGATTTTGCTACTACAACGGCTGCCAATGGCAAATTAGAAATCTTACAAAGAAAAAATCAGCCAGTACCAGAGGGATGGGTGCAAACGCAAGACGGATCGCCCAGTAATGATGCAAATGAGTTAAAAAACGGAGGAGCATTATTGCCCCTGGGGAGTGATAGAGAACATAGTAGCCATAAGGGATATATGCTTGGGTCAATCGTGGATATATTTTCTGGAATTCTCAGCGGAGCCAATTATGGCCCTTGGGTGCCGCCTTTTCCTTCATTTATACCAATGCCAGAAAATATGCCTGGGAAGGGAATAGGGCATTTCTTTGGCGCTATGCGTATTGATGCTTTTAGAAAACCCGAAGCGTTTAAAAAAGACATGGATCAATGGATACAGCGGTTTAGAAAAGCTGCTCCTGCCAAAGGATTCTCTAGTGTAATTGTTCCTGGAGATCCTGAAAGGGAGATTGAAAAGAGGAGAATGACCGAAGGAATACCCATTTTATCGCTTGTTGTAAAAGATCTTGAGGCCTTGGCTACAAAGTTTTCAGTTGATTTTTAGCTTGAAAAACAACTTTTTTTAGCTAATTTCTAATTATATATACTAAAACGTTAAAGTATCCGTTTAATAAGTGGTTTTTCATAGGATATTGGATTAATACGGGCTGCGATTTCTATCATAGCCCCTTTTTTTTGTCCCTACTTCATCAAATCAGGCAAATAAAAAAGCCCCCGATTTGGGAGCTTTTCTACATAAAATTATTCTTAATTAGATAATAAGCATTGAATCTCCATAACTAAAGAATCTATATTTATCCTTAATGGCCTTTTTATATGCTTCCATCATCAAATCGTATCCTGCAAATGCACAAGCCATGATCATCAAACTTGTTTTGGGTAAATGAAAGTTGGTTACCAATGCATCAGCGATATTAAAATTATAAGGAGGATGTACAAAGTGATTGGTCCATCCTTCAGAAGGCTTTAATAATTTTTGTGCTGTATAAGAAGACTCCATGGCTCTCATTGTGGTGGTTCCAATTGAGCATATTCTATGGTTGTTTTCTTTTGCTTTGTTTACAATTGAACAAGCAGTTTCATTTATTTGATAGTATTCAGCATCCATTTTATGTTTGCTTAAATCTTCCACTTCAATGGGTCTGAAAGTACCTAGTCCTGTATGAAGCGTAACTTCAGCAAAGCGAATACCTTGTATTTCTAAACGTTTAATGAGCTCTTTGCTAAAGTGCAAACCCGCTGTGGGTGCAGCTACGGCTCCTTCATGTTTTGCGTAAACAGTTTGATAGCGTTCTTTATCTTCTTCTTCTGGTTTACGTTTGATGTATTTTGGCAAAGGCGTTTCACCCATGATTTCAAGCATTTGTCTGAATTCTTCATCTGTGCCATCCCATAAGAATCGAATGGTACGTCCACGACTGGTGGTATTATCAATTACTTCTGCAACAAGTTCATCGCTTTCTCCAAAATACAATTTGTTTCCTACTCTAATTTTACGAGCCGGATCAACAATTACATCCCAAAGTTTATTTGCTTTATTAAGTTCTCTTAAAAGAAACACTTCGATTTTTGCACCTGTTTTTTCTTTGCGGCCATACATTCTTGCGGGAAAAACTTTGGTGTTGTTTACTACAAAAACATCTTTGTCATCGAAGTATTCCATGATATCATGAAAACTTCTGTTTTCAATATTCCCAGAATTGCGATGGATAACCATCATGCGGCTTTCTTCTCTTTTTTTTGTTGGATGTTGTGCGATTAAATTGAGCGGAAGGTCGAAACGGAATTGAGATAATTTCATCTTTGTGAATTGGTTTTAGATCTAATGGTTCCTTGAGTGAAAATCAAAGCACTTCAGAGAATCATGTAATAAAATATTTTTAGATATTTATCACATGCCATTTAATGGAAAACCATTAAGAGTGACAGTAAGCCTTTCCAATGGGGCAAGGCGCTTATCATGTTACGGCATGATTTAAATAAAAGTGAGCAAATTTATAGAAAAATTAATAAATGGATGTAATTTTTTAATATACAAGTCGGCTAATAAGCTTTCGCAAAACTTATGCCATAGCTGTAAATAGTGTTTTTCCTGGGATGGCTTTTAATAATTGTTTTGTGTAATCATTGGTAGGATTAAAAAATACATCGTCTGAGCTGCCTTCTTCAATGATTTCCCCCTTTTTCATCACTAATATCCGATCGCTAATATAATGTACAATAGAAAGATGGTGAGATATAAATATAGCAGCAAAATGGTGTGTCGACTTTAGTTCATTGATTAGGGAAAGTATTTGAATTTGAGTAGTGCTATCTAGGGCTGAAACGCTTTCGTCAAAAACAATGATGGAGGGATTTAATGCAAGTGATCTTGCAATACAAATTCGTTGTCGTTGTCCGCCGCTAAATTGATGAGGATATCTATTTAAATGCGCCTCCTTTAATCCAACTTGTTGTAACAGCAATGCAGCTCTTTCTTTTCTTTCGTTATTATTATTGCCAATTGAATGCACTTTCATTGGTTCAATGAGGGCTTCTCCAATGGGGATTCTTGGATGAAGAGATCCGTAGGGATCTTGAAAAACAATTTGTATTTTTTTTCTTAATGATTTGAGGGCTTCTTTTTTATAATCAAATAAGTCTTTTCCATTCAATAGGATGTTTCCGCTGGTGGGTTTTACTAGTTGTACGATTGCTCTTCCAAGGGTTGTTTTACCACATCCACTTTCCCCTACAATTCCAATCGTTTGCTGTTGCATCAATTCAAAACTAACATCATCCACTGCTTTGATGAAATCTTTGCTTTTGTTGAATATGGATTTTTGAATAGGGAATACAACGCTGAGATTTTTTACAGACAGCAAGGGTTGTTCATTGCTAAAATTTTGATGATCTTGATTGTCTTTACAGATTATTTTTTTTGTTATGGAATTGAGTTTCATTTGATCAATGAGCAATGCCTGTGTATATTTTACAGAAGGGTTGGAAATTATTTTTTTTGCATTCCCTTGATCAATGATGCTGCCATTTTGAATAACATATACTTCATCTGCAATATCTGCTACTAGTCCAAGATCATGCGTAATCAATAATATAGCCATTCCGTTTTGCAACTGTAGCTTTTTAAGAAGCTGCATGATACTATGTTGTACTATTACATCTAAAGCAGTTGTTGGTTCGTCTGCAATTAATAATGCGGGTTTACAACATATTGCCATTGCAATCATTACACGCTGTTTCTGTCCGCCACTAATTTGATGAGGGTACTTATTGAATATCAATTCAGGATTAGGCAATTCAACATCAGTAAAGAGTTTGATGGTTTCTTTCTTTGCTTCTTTTCTTGATAATTTTTTGTGTGTACGAATCACATCAGCTACCTGTGTGCCGCATGTGAAAAGCGGATTGAGTGACCTCATGGGTTCTTGAAAAATCATTCCAATCTTATTGCCGCGTATAAAATTTATTTCTTTATTATTAAGTGTACGCAGATCT
>CANFJP010000005.1 GCA_947447485.1 Chitinophagaceae bacterium | reverse complement strand
TAGTTTTAATGGCAATGATAGAGTTGTACAGTTAGAAGCATTCGGTAAAAATGCTCATTTTATTCGCGACCAAGTTATAATAGACAATGTTAGCTGGACAAATGATTTGCCCTATGTTATTTTAGGTAACCTTCAAATTGATACGACCGCCACCTTATTCATTGATGCAGGATGTAAAATATACTTGCACGCTAATGCAGCCATATTGGTTGATGGAACACTTCAAGCGATAGGTGCTAAAAATAATGAAGTGCAATTTAATGGCGACAGACTAGATGAGCCTTATTGTAATCTTTCTGGAGCTTGGCCCGGAATGTATTTTAGAAATGAAAGTAAAAACAATCAGTTAATTTTTTCCATTATTAAAAATGCAACTCGTGCCATCAGTATTGAAAATCCAAGTGTTAATGCCAATCCTAAATTACTCATTAGCCAATCCATTATTGACAATGCATTAGAAACAGGAATAGCAAGCGTAAACAGTTCAATCAATGCCGACAATACATTAATCAGTAATTGCGGCAATAATATTAAAATAACATTAGGAGGTGATTATGCTTTTACAAATTGCACCATCGCTTCCTATTCTACAGTTTACCTACTCCATACAGAACCTGTTTTACAAGTATCAAACTATTCAATACAAAATGGATCCATCGCAACAGCAAATACCAATGCCCTATTTACGAATTGTATTTTCTGGGGTGATGGCGGTACGGTTGACAATGAAATATCGGTAAATAAAGAAGGCGTCAACACCTTTAATGTAGTGCTTCAACATTGTTTATTCAAAGGACTGTCGGATCCATCCAATACAACAATGAATAACGTTATAAGAAATCAAGATCCACTTTTTGATAGTATTGATATTGAAAATAATTATTTTGATTTTAGAGCCACCAATCTTTCTTCACCTTTAATAGATCAAGGAGTCAATACTAGTTTCTTGTTAGACCTCAACAATAACACACGTCAAATTGGCCTATCCACTGATATAGGATGCTATGAAAATCAATAAAACATTTTTAAAAATATAAACCTTTATCTGTTTCGTTTGTTTAATTCCCATATATGATAAAAGCACTTTCCATATCAGCCTTGTTATTCTCTTGCGTAACGCAAGATCAAAAAACTATTAACCCTATAAAATCAGCAGAAATGAATACGGTCAATGCAGATACCTCAACAAGCATTCATTCTTTTAAAATAACATCTATTGATGGTGGTATTATTGATTTCGCTGCTTTTAAAGGAAAGAAGATCTTGATTGTAAATACCGCCTCTCAATGTGGATACACCCCCCAATACAAAGATTTAGAAAAATTATATGTTGCTTATAAAGACAAGTTGGTGATTGTTGGATTCCCCGCAAATAATTTTGGACAACAAGAGCCAGGTTCAAATAAAGACATTAAATCTTTTTGTGAAAAAAATTATGGCGTTACTTTCCCCATGGCCGAAAAAGTTTCAGTTAAAGGAACCGACATGGCACCTATTTATCAATGGCTTACCCAAAAAAGTAAAAATGGAGTATTGGATGCAGTCATAACCTGGAATTTTAATAAATTTCTATTAGACGAAGAAGGTAGAATGATGGCAAAATTCGAAAGCAGCACCGCTCCGATGGATGATGATATTATAAACAAATTATAATATTGCCGCCGCTCAAAAAAATCTGCCGATTTTCAAGCTGATTTCACATTACTTTGCATTGTGCAATTCAAACAAGTCATAGGCCAAAAAGAGACGAAGTCTCAGCTCATACAAATGGTTCAGCAAAACAGGCTGAGTCATGCCTTGCTTTTTTTAGGAAAAGAAGGAACAGGTGGATTATCGATGGCTAGAGCGTTTGTTCAATATATAGTTTGCGAAAAAGTAAATGGAAAGCCAAGCAATAATATTGAAAATGAGAGTCCTTCGTTATTTGGCGAAGAACCTGTAAACAATACTACTCCAATTGAAAGCGAACACTTTACAGATTCTTGTGGCATTTGCGCCGCCTGTGTGAAATCTTCCAAACTGATTCATCCTGATATTCATTTTTCCTACCCTGTGGTAAAAAAAAATTCAGGAGACAAGCCTGTTAGCACAGATTATATAGTAGAATGGCGACAATTTATGGAAGAAGAGCCCTATGGAAATTCCTTTGATTGGCTGCAATCTATAAAAGCAGAGAATAAACAGGGAAATATCACCGCCAATGAGTGCAATGACATTATTCGTAAGATGAGCTTGAAAAGCTTTGAATCTGAATATAAATTTTTAATCATTTGGATGCCCGAATTATTAGGAAACGAAGGCAATAAATTACTAAAGCTAATAGAAGAACCTCCTCCCAATACAGTATTTATATTGGTGGCAGAAAACGAAGACTTGATTATTCCTACGATTCTTTCTAGAACTCAACTGATAAAATTAGGACCGCTCAGATCCATCGATATTGAGGCTGCGCTTGAATTAAGAGAAGGTGCATCAGTAGAAAAAGCAACAAGTATTGCTGCACTCAGCGAAGGCAATTATCATGAAGCATTGCAACAATTAAAACATGCAGAAGACGATTGGGAAATCTTATTGCGTGACTGGCTCAATAGTATTATAAAATCTGGTCCGGCTGCACAAGTAAAATGGGTGGAAGAAATTAGTAAAATTGGTAGAGAAAAGCAAAAGCAATTCTTAAAGTACTTTAATTATTTACTTGAGCATGCCATTCGGTTAAAGGCCATTGGAGACATTTCCGCTATTGAGGAAAACAGCAAACAGGCTTCCATGAATGATTTTGCCCAGCGTTTCAATAAAATGTGTGATGTTGGCCAACAGGAAGCAATTATCAAGGAATTAGACCTCGCCACCTACTATATTGAGCGAAATGCCAATGCAAAAATCCTTTTTCATGCCCTTACTATTAAGATATACCATATAATTAGCAACAAATCAGTAATTTTGATGCAATAATTGCCCAGTTGGTGCTCCTGTTGATAAGCATGATGATTAAAATGTGAGAAATGAAAGTGCAGCAGAAAAACTGGGTTATTCAATTTTTAAATATCTAAAAAAAATATAGATATGAGTTGTGGAAGTTGTGGAACAAGTACTCCAGGTGGGTGCCAAAGTCATGGTAGCTGTGCAAGCGGTAGCTGCAATCGAATGAATGTTCATGATTGGCTAGCTAATTTACCTTTTAGTGATCCCGAAAGCAATTGTAGAATAGTTGAAATCTCCTTCAATAATGGAAGTAGAAAAGATTACTATAGAAATATCACCTTGCATTATTTCGAAAAAGGGGAAATGGTTGCGGTAGAAGGAACCAGTGGATTTGATGTGGGCATGGTGAGCCTTACGGGCGAATTGGTTAGACTGCAATTAAAGAAGAATAATATTGACGAAAAAAGTGTTGACATTAAAAAGGTTCTTCGCAGGGCAACAGAACAAGATTTAAATAAATTACAGGAAAATAAAGCCCGTGAAGCACAAGTTTTAATTCGCAGTAGAGCAATGTCTCGTCAATTGAAACTTGAATTAAAAATGGCTGAAGTGGAAATACAGGCAGACGGACGCAAAGCCACTTTCTTTTATATCGCCGATGATCGTGTAGATTTCAGAGAGCTGATAAAACTTTATGCAACTGAGTTTAAAGTGAAAGTTGAAATGCGCCAAATTGGTGCTAGACAAGAAGCGGGTAAAGTAGGTGGAATAGGAAGCTGCGGACGCGAATTGTGTTGTAGTACTTGGTTGACTGATTTCAAAAGCGTTAATACCAATGCTGCACGATATCAAAATTTAAGCATCAACCAAACAAAACTCAGCGGACAGTGCGGAAGATTAAAGTGTTGTTTAAATTTTGAACTTGATACTTATTTGGATGCCTTGCAATTATTTCCTACCGATGCAGACATGTTAGAAGTAGCTAAAGGAAGAGCCTTTTTAGTAAAGAAAGATATTTTTAGAAACTTAATGTGGTATACCCTTACAGATAGCAATAAACAATACCCATTAACGATTGAAACTGTAAAAAGAATAAAAGCACAAAACAAAGAAGGCATTCGACCAGAAGAGTTAGAAACTGCAGAAGTGATTACCGGTAAGCCTAAAGAAGTAGAACCAGAATATGCTGATATTGTTGGGCAAATAAGTTTAAAGAGCTTAGAAAAAACTACTCGAAAAAGAAGAGATAAAGAAAGAAGCCAACAGCAAGGAAACAATCGCGGTATGCAAGGCCGAAGCAATCCAACGAATCAAAATAGAAATAACCCCTCAGAAGATAGAGGGGCGCCGCGTCAGCAAAGAGGACCACAAAATAATGGCAGACCTCAACAAGGCAATAGGCCACCAAGACAAGGAGGACAAGACAGGCCTGCTCAAAAGCCTCCAAATAGTTAAGATACGACTGCTTTGTTTTTAAAATAAGGTAACTAATTAAAAAAACTTCTGTGTCAATATCTGTAAAGCATCTCACAAAAATATACGGTACACAGCATGCTGTAAATGATGTTTCTTTTCACATAAACAAAGGTGAGATAGTTGGATTTTTAGGACCAAATGGTGCTGGAAAATCTACCACTATGAAAATGATTACCGGAAGCATCAATCCTAATAGCGGATCTATTGATGTTAGTGAATTACCGGTGAGTGAAACAAATGTTTACACGAAAAAAAAGATCGGGTATCTTCCAGAAGGCAATCCTCTTTATCCCGAAATGTATGTGAAAGAATATCTAGGGTTTATTGCTGATGTTCATAAAATAAAAAACAAGAATTCTAAAATAAGTGAGTTAATTAACCTAGTGGGGCTTTCTCCTGAATCTCATAAAAAAATTAGTCAGCTAAGCAAAGGCTACAAACAACGCGTTGGACTTGCCGCAGCATTGATACATGATCCAGAGGTGTTGATTTTAGACGAACCTACTTCAGGATTAGATCCCAATCAGATTATTGAAATAAGAGAAGTAATAAAAAAATTGGGTGAACATAAAACAATTTTATTCTCATCCCATATTATGCAAGAGGTAGAATCTATTTGTGATAGAGTCATCATTATTAATAAGGGGAATATTATTGCCGATGACACTCTCAGTAATTTAAAAAAGGGAAACAGCCACAGTCACTTTGTGTCTATTCAATTTAAAGAATCCATCAATTCAACTCTTTTAGATTCAATAAAAGATTGTAAAAATATCACTGCGCTGTCTGATAACTCTTTTCTAATTGAGACAGCCCAACCAGAAAAAGTAAGAAAGCAATTATTTGAATTAAGCCTTCAGGAAAATCTGAATATAGTGTCCCTTAATAGTGAAAAACAAAATCTTGAAGATGTTTTTAAATCATTAACTACTTGATTTTGAACAAAGCAATAATGATTGTTACTTTGCAATAAATAAAATAAAAAATATGAGTTACATCGCTTCCATCCATGCCCGTCAAATACTAGACAGTAGAGGTAATCCTACTATTGAGGTAGATATATTAACTGAAAACGAGCATCTTGGAAGAGCAGCCGTTCCAAGTGGCGCAAGTACTGGCATACACGAAGCAGTAGAATTGAGAGACAATAATAAAAAATACTATGGCGGGAAAAGTGTATTAAAAGCTGTGAAGAATGTAAATACCACTTTAGCTGATCATTTATTAGGATGGGATGTTACCGACCAAACAGGCATCGATGCAATGATGATACAACTTGATGGAACAGAAAATAAAAGTAAGCTAGGTGCAAATGCGATGTTAGCAATAAGTTTGGCTGTTGCAAAAGCCGCTGCACTTGAAGCTAATTTGCCGTTGTATCGTTACATAGGCGGCACCAATGCAAACACATTGCCTATTCCAATGATGAATATCCTTAATGGAGGTGCACATGCCGATAATAAAATTGACTTTCAGGAATTTATGGTGATGCCCATTGGCGCAAAAAGTTTTAGCGAAGGATTGCAATGGGGGGTGGAGATTTTTCATGCATTAAAAATAGTTCTAAAGAAAAAAGGATATAGCACCAATGTAGGAGACGAAGGAGGATTTGCACCCAATATTCAAAGCAATGAAGAAGCCATAGAAACAGTGCTAACAGCGATTCAAGCTGCGGGATACAAAACTGGAAGTCAAATTGCCATTGCAATAGATGCCGCCAACAGTGAACTTTGGAATGCCAAAGAGAAAAAATATATTTTTCATAAAAGCAATGGAAAAAAGTTAACCAGTGAGCAATTGGTTAGCTTCTGGGAAAGCTGGGTAAAAAAATATCCTATCATTTCTGTTGAAGACGGAATGGCTGAAGACGATTGGAAAGGATGGAAAATGCTAACAGAGACCATTGGAAGCAAATGTCAGTTGGTAGGTGACGATTTATTTGTTACAAATGTAAAAAGACTTGAAAAAGGAGTAAAACAAAATATCGCCAATGCCCTTCTTGTTAAAGTAAATCAAATAGGTACCCTAACAGAAACAATCGATGCTGTTACTATGGCGCAACACAATGGATACAATACTATCATGAGTCATCGTAGTGGAGAAACAGAAGATAGTACCATTGCAGACTTAGCGGTTGCACTAAATTGCGGACAAATTAAAACGGGGTCTGCTTCTAGAAGTGATCGTATGGCTAAATACAATCAATTAATAAGAATTGAAGAAATGTTAGGCGACAGAGCTATTTACCCTACAGGTAAAATATCATTCGGAAAATAAGAATCAAGGTTCCTTTTGATTTTCAGCTAAAACAATAGTAAATTGTATCAACCTTATCATTTATGAATATATTACCAACTGTTTATTCAATAATAAAAAATAAATATTTCATTGCCCTTTCTGTATTTATAATATGGATGTCTTTTTTTGATCCAAAAGATTGGGGGTTGATTTATGAAAGAAATGAAAAATTAAAAGAACTACAAAAGAGCGAATTGGTTCTTACTAAGCAGATTACAGAAACCAGCAAAGAGTTGGCCTTATTGAAAAGTAGCGCCCAAACGATTGAGAAATACGCTAGAGAAAAGTATTTGATGAAGAAAGACAATGAGGATATTTTTATAGTGAAAGTCCCTTAAAAAAATAAAAAAACTTTTTAGCACAATAAATATCCATTTTCATCGTTTGAGCCTTGGATTCGGATGGTTTTTCTTTAATTTATACTTATTTTATACATGCCTACTACTGCTACTGAAGAGTTGATATCATTTTTATATAATGAGACTTCTTCAAAAAAATCAGCTCAAATTAAAACGGCATTGGAAACAGATCCAGCTTTAATGAGCAACCTTTCAGATTTACAAAGCGCTATAAATGAATTAGATACCGTTCTATATTCCCCTCGTAAAGAAAGCATAGAAAATATATTAAAATACGGTCAAAAAGCTTAATAATCAATCCAAATAAGTAATTTACCCGTTTCTTAGAAACGGGTTTTTTTATGACTAAAAAAGAGCGCTATCAATATATAATTAATTGGTTTCAACAGCATTTACCAGATGCAGAAACTGAGTTAATGTATGATAATCCCTTTCAATTGCTGGTTGCAGTAATTCTGTCGGCCCAATGCACAGATAAAAGGGTAAACCTAACAACCCCGCAAATTTTTAAAAAATATCCCGATGCCCAAACAATGAGCAATGCTAATTTTGATGAGCTTTTCCCTATCATCAAGAGCATTTCTTATCCTAGCAATAAAACAAAGCATTTAATAGGGATGGCCAAAATGATAACAGAAACTTTTCATGGCAAGGTACCAATGACGGTAACTGAACTTATGTTATTGCCTGGAGTAGGTAGAAAAACGGCGAATGTGATTACTTCTGTAGTTGATAATCAACCAAATATGGCTGTAGACACCCATGTATTTAGGGTTAGCGCAAGAATCGGCTTAACTACAGCAGCTAAAACAACTTTAGCGGCTGAAAAGCAGCTTATTAGCCATTTTCCCCCTTCTTTGATACACAAAGCACATCATTGGTTAATATTACATGGAAGATATATATGTTTGGCAAGAAGCCCCAAATGTGATCGTTGTGAGATAAAAATAGCATGTAAATTTTATGACAAACGAGATAGAATGTAATAATTTTCCAAAAAATGCCTTATTTTGTAAGATATTTTCTTTTTAATATTATTGAATTTTAATAGTTTTATTCACAATGAAAAGAGTCGCATTTATATTCAGTTGGGTAATATTGCTTACAAGTGTTTCTAATAAAGTAAACGCTCAATATTATTTCTACAATGACAATTTTTATGACAGCCCTTTGATGTTTGAAGTGGGCGGATCTGTTGGTGCAATGAACTGTCTTACAGATTTGGGCGGTAAGGCTGGATTAGGAAAGCGTTTTATTAAAGACTTAAACTTAGGGCAAAATCATTTTAATGGAAGTATCTTTTTCGATGCGCTATATAAAAATGCTGTTGCACTTAGATTTGAAGCAACATTTGGAAAGGTTTCTGCTGATGATGCTGTATTGGCAAATGTGCCAGTAACAGATATGGCGCATGCAAGATTCAATAGAAACCTAAACTTCGAAAGTGCTATAACAGAATTTTCACTGATTACTGAAATTCATCCTTTTTTTATATTAAAAAATTGGGCAGAAAGTGAAACATATCCTCCTAGAGTATCGCCTTATTTCCTTGGTGGAATTGGATATTATTCTTTCAATCCTAAAGGCAGACTCGGAACTCAATTAGTAGACCTGCAGCCATTGCACACTGAAGGGCAAGGTTTTGCAGAGTATCCAGATAGAAAGGAATATAAATTAAAGCAAATAAATATCCCCGTGGGATTTGGATTTAAATACGAGTTGTCTCCCGCTCTTAATCTACGTGCTGAATTTGTTTACAGAATTTTAAGTACAGATTATCTTGATGATTGCAGTACACAATATATTGACCCTAACCTTTTTGCTACCAATGGCCTCGTGGGAGATCAACTCTACAATGCAGTGGCATTATACGACAAGCAATTAGATTACAAAGCGGGACCTGGTGGAAGAAGAGGAAATGCTACCAATAAAGACGGATATTTTTCTTTCAACTTGAAAGCAGGATTAACTTTCGGAAGAGAAAGAGTTAGATAAATAATAATCACAACTAATTATAAAATAAAAAAAAGCGCGATAAAATTTATCGCGCTTTTTTTACACTTCCTTTCGAAGCTTTTATTCTAAAGCATTTGCTTGATGGTTGTAATCAATTCTCCTTTAGTAATCGGCACTCCTTTTATTTTATTATACCCTTTTGCATCTACCAAATAAAGATCTCTAATGATTTTTATAAGTTGACCATTGTTGATTTCCGGAATCAATACCTGATCAAAATTTTTAATTATTTCACCAAGATTTTGAGGAAATGGTCTTATATAACGAAGATGGGCATGTGAAACCGAATGTCCTTGTTGCTGCAGTTCAATACAAGCACTCTTTATAGCACCATAAGTACTACCCCATCCAAGTACAAGCACTTTCCCTTTTTCAGGACCGCTATCGAGTTGTTGATTGGGAATATGATAGGCAATATTGTCGATTTTTTGTTGTCTGATTTTCACCATCAACTGATGGTTTTCTGCATCGTAGCTGATATTTCCTGTGATATCTTGTTTTTCTAATCCTCCTATTCGATGTTCGAGTCCTGCAGTACCAGGCACCACCCATGGCCTTACTAATTTTTCATCCCTTAAGTAGGGTTGAAATTTTTCTTCCAAACTTCCTAAAGATGTTTTAAATTTTACATCAATGCTTGGCAAGTCGGCAGATTGAGGAAATTTCCAAGGTTCAGCACCATTGGCAATGTAACCATCACTTAATAAAATAACTGGTGTCATATGTTGAACAGCAATTCTAACCGCCTCATAGGCCACTTCAAAACAATCGCTTGGAGTGGAAGAGGCAATTACTGGCATGGGGCATTCTCCATTTCTACCATAATATGCTTGAAGAAGATCGCTTTGTTCAGTTTTGGTTGGCAGACCTGTACTTGGCCCTCCTCTTTGTATATCACAAATGACCAATGGAATTTCTAACATTACAGCCAAGCCCATCGCCTCCGATTTTAGTGCCATACCTGGACCAGAAGTAGTGGTTAACCCTATTGATCCTCCATAACTGGCACCAATAGCAGAAGTGATGGCAGCAATTTCATCTTCTGCCTGAAAAGTTTTGATGCCGAAATTTTTATACTTACTTAATTCATGTAAAATATCAGAAGCAGGAGTAATTGGATAGCTGCCTAAAAACAAAGGCAATCCACTTTTTTCTGAAGCTGCAATTAACCCATATGCCAATGCCTGATTACCCATGATAGATCGATAGTTACCGGGCCGCATTTTCGATTTGGAAACTGTATATCTTGAGGTAAAAGTTTCGGTGGTATCTGCATAAAAATATCCAGCTTGTAACACTTTTATATTACTCTCAAGAATATCGGGCTTCTTAGCAAATTTCTCTTTAAAAAAATTGATGGTATTATCCATATCGCGGTTATACATCCAATATAAAAAGCCGAGTATGAACATATTTTTAGCGCGATCTTTCTCCTTAGTACCCATCGTAAAATCCTTCAACGCTTCACGTGTCATCTTCGTGACATCCATTTTAATAACTTCATAACTATCTAAGCTATGGTCTTCAATTGGATTGATTCCTTCTGGATAATTAGCCAGTCTTAAATTTTTAGCATCAAACCCATCCACATTTACAATAATCTTACCCCCCTTTTTAAGTGAACTAAGATTTACTTTCAATGCAGCAGCATTCATAGCTACTAATACATCACATTCATCGCCAGGAGTATAAATTAGATCACTGCTAAATCGCAGTTGGTACCCACTGACACCGGGTAACGTACCTATAGGAGCACGGATTTCAGCAGGAAAATCAGGAAAAGTAGCTAAGTCTATGCCCAGTAAAGCGGTATTATTTGTAAACTGGCTTCCAGTGAGCTGCATTCCGTCTCCGCTATCACCCGCAAATTTTATCACAACTTCTTGAAGTAATTCTTGTTTATCTGCCATCAAGTAAAGATTAATATAAATAAAAGGAGCACACTTGCATATCAACAGCTAAGTTACACAATACAAATAACAGAAATAAAAGAAAAAATCAAGGATCTTAATTCCGTTTTCCGCTGAATGAAGTAGGTTTGTGCAAACATCTTATATGCAAGACCTCACAGATTTTCTATCCCCCATTCGTTTGCAAGAACTAAATGAAGACAATGGGTTTAGAGAAGGCCAATTGGGAAAATGTGTTTCAGTTTATGAAAATCACCTCCCCGATCTTACAAAGATTGATATCGTGCTTGTTGGAATAGGTGAAAGCAGAGGAAACGGAACAACCGTTTTATCAACCAATGCACCAGATAAAATTAGAAAACAACTTTATCAATTATACTTTTGGCATACCGATATCGCAATTGCTGATCTTGGTAATATAAAAACAGGCGACAATATAAATGATAGCTATGCTGCGCTTAAAACGGTGGTGAGTGAAATCATACGCCTAGGAAAAACAGTAGTTATCTTGGGAGGGTCACACGATGTAACGCTTGCACAGTATAATGTATATGTTGATCTTAAACAGATTATTGAAGCAACTTGTGTTGATGCTTTTATTGATTTAAGAAATGACAGCAATATAAGAAGTGAGAATTTTTTATTAGACATGCTTACAAGTGAGCCAAATATGATTAGACATTACAATCATCTAGGCTTTCAAAGTTATTTTGTTCATCCACGATTACTGGAAACAATGGACAAATTAAGATTCGATTGTTACAGAGTAGGTGTTGTTAAAGAAGATCTTGATGAAATTGAGCCCGCTATTCGAAATTCTCATTTAGTAAGTTTTGATATCAGTGCTATTAAAAACAGCGAATCGCCCGCTAGTATTCAAGGACCCAATGGATTAACTGGAGAAGAAGCTTGCATTATTGCAAGATTTGCAGGAATGAGTAACAATCTAAGCAGTTTTGGTATATATGGATACGACCCATCACTAGATTTAAATGAACTCAGCGCCAAACAAATTGCTCAAATGCTTTGGTATTTTATTGATGGTAAAAATAAAAGTAAGCAGGAAAGTCCGCTTGAAGAAAAAAGTGCGTTCAATGAATTTCATACTTGTTTTGCAGAAGTAGATACCATTTTCTTACAAAGTAAAAGAAGCAATAGATGGTGGATGCAAATGCCTGATAAGAAATTTATAGCTTGTACCCAAAATGATTATATAAAAGCTAGCACGAATGACATCCCTGAAAGATGGCTTCGCATTCAGGAAAGAGGATAATACAGTGAAGTGCGACATATAAAAAAACTCAAGAAAAAATATTGATATGGGCATAAGAAAACAGTTGATTACAGGTGGTACTTCTTTTATACTTCTCCTCCTTTTGTACTCCTGCTCGCAGACAAAAAATATATCCAAACAAGCAACAACCTTTTTATTTTCAGATTCCGCAATAAAAGCTTCTCATATCGGTATTAGTATTTACAGCCCTGCGAAAAAAAAATTATTATATACCCATAATGCCGACAAATATTTTACACCAGCAAGCAACACTAAATTGTTTACGCTGTATGCAGGCATGAAATATCTGGGAGACAGCCTAACCAGTTTGAAATATTTTGTTTCTAATGATAGTCTCTACTTAGTCCCAACTGGAGACCCTACCCTATTGCATCCTTACTTTACCTATCAGCCCGTGATATCTTTCTTGAAAACAAATCAACTACCTGTAACTTTTATAGAAACAAATTTTAAAACTGAAAAATATGGCAGAGGTTGGGCTTGGGATGATTGCAATGAAACATTTATGCCCGAAAGAAGCGCATTTCCTATTTATGGAAATTTGATAAAAATAACTGCTACAAATAACACCACTACTACATTCCCAAATGTTTCCAAAGCGAAAATAATATTGAGTATTGACAGCTCAATAGAAAATGCTGTAATAAAAAGAAGCATCATTGATAATATTTTTAATGTTGTTTTGACCAACAAAAAAGATAGCATTGAAAAAGAAACGCCTTTCACAACCAATGGAATTGAAACTGCGGTTAATATTCTTCGTCAAGATTTTCCCTTGATTGGCAGCATAAAAAAAGAAATCAATCCGATAAGTCGTCAATACAAAATAATTAAATCTACCAAAGCAGACAGTCTTTTTAAAAACATGATGCATAGAAGTGATAACTTTTTTGCAGAACAAACGTTGCTAATGTCGAGCAATGAAAAGTTGGGCTACATGAATGAAAAAGATTTGATTGATACATTATTAGCATCAGAATTAAAAGACATGCCACAAAAAATACAGTGGATAGATGGCAGCGGATTGAGTAGGTATAATTTATTTACCCCCAACTCTTTTGTTTATATTCTTCATAAAATGAAAAATGAATTTGGAATAGAAAGATTGAAAACCATTTTACCTACAGGTGGAGAAGGGACGTTAAAAAATTACTATTTGAATGATCGTAATTTTATTTATGCAAAAACTGGAAGTCTTAGTAATAACAGCTCATTGAGCGGTTTCTTGATTACAAAAAAAGGCGAGTTGTTGATATTTTCTATACTGGTAAACAATTATATCACGGGGGCAACTCCTGTCAGAAGAGCCATTGAGCAATTTTTAGAATCAGTTCGAAACGATAATTAACAAGATTCTTATCTGCCAAACATTTTATCTAGCTCATCTTTTTGAAAAGTCATGTAAGTAGGCTTGCCATTGGGAGTGCTATTGGGGATTTCACAAGCGAATAAATCAGCTAACAACATTTGCATTTCTTTTTGACCAAGTTTGACACCAGTTTTAATTGAATGTTGCAAAGCAAGCGCTCGAAATAATTTTTCTCTTTTGCTAAACTTGAGATCTGAACTAAAGTTTTTATACTGCTCAATTATTTTTTCTATTGCACCTTTTTCATTGCCCTGTTCTACATCAGCAGGTGTTCCCTGAATAATAAAAGTCTGCTTACCAAACAATTCAATCTGATAGCCCAATTCTTTTAAATCACCCAATAACTCTTGCAATAAAACAGCATCCGAAGCACTCAATTCTATAGTAGTAGGGAAAAGACTTTGCTGCGTTGCAATAGGCTTGCCCGCAACAGCATGACTGTATTTTTCGTACAACACACGCTCATGTGCATTTTGTTGATGTACTAATAAAAATCCAGCATCTTTTGGTACAGCAATATATTGTAGATTTAATTGAAAGACATCCACCTCACTGATATAGTCTTTGTGCATACTAACAGTAGCTCCTCTTGTGTCTGTTTGCTGATTGCTTTTATTAGCGTTTGGCTCATATAAATCTTTCCAATGTTTTAAATCACTTTTTCGTTCTATAAAATGCGCTTGATTTTTTTGAGAAAAAGTTTGATATAAACTCGATGAAGCTGCAGAAGATTGGTTCTCTTGAGTAAAAGGCTTGCTGACAGAATCCAATCCTTGAATGGTAGGATCCAAATCAAAATCTAGTGTGGGTGTGATGCTAAACTGAGCCAATGCATGCTTTACAGCCGATTGTACAAATGCATATACAATCTTATCATCCTCAAACTTTATTTCTTGTTTTGTAGGGTGAACATTGATGTCTAACTGAGACGGATCCAAATCTATAAACAGTGCATACATTGGATAACTATCCTTTGGAATCAACTCAGAAAAGGCATTCATGATGGCATGATTCAAATACGCACTTTTTATAAATCGATTGTTTACAAAAATGTATTGATCGCCCCTTGTTTTTTTAGCTGTTTCAGGCTTCCCAACAAACCCCATAATATTAAGATAATCAGTTTGCTCTTGTACGCTTACCAATTTAGCATTATAGTTGTTGCCTAGAATTTGAACTATTCGTTGTTTCAGGCTTCCTTTTTCTAAATGAAAAACTTCTTGCCCGTTTGATTGAAGCGAAAAAAATATTTCAGGAAATGCCATGCTCACTCTAATAAATTCATCCACTATATTTCTAAGCTCGGCGGTGTTGCTTTTTAAGAAATTTCTTCTTGCGGGAACATTGAAAAATAAATTTTTCATAGCTATACTAGTTCCGGTATTTGTTCCAACAGGCTCTTGCTTTGTAACTATACTATTTTCTACTTCTATATAAGTACCCATTTCGTCTGTTGACCTTTTACTTTTAAGTTCAACCTGTGCAACTGCTGCGATGCTTGCCAATGCTTCCCCCCTAAATCCCATCGTTTTTATCTTAAAGAGGTCGTCTATGTTTCTGATCTTCGATGTAGCATGGCGCTCAAATGCCATTCTTGCATCGGTTTCGCTCATTCCTTTGCCATTGTCTATTACCTGAACAAGCGATTTGCCTGCATCGCTGATAATAAGCTTGATTTCGTCAGCACCTGCATCCACTGCATTTTCCAGCAATTCCTTCACAGCGCTTCCCGGACGCTGAATAACCTCCCCAGCGGCGATTTGATTGGCAATGTTGTCTGGTAATAAATGTATGATATCTGTCAAAATCGTGTAATTTGTAGCGCAAAAATAACTAATCCTTTTCACTATTAATTAATGCTTTTATGCGGTTGATTTTACTGGTTTTATTGGCTTTTTTAGTACAACCTATTTATTCCCAAAACTTTGACAATCCTTTGGCAAAAAAATGGGCGGATAGTGTATACAAAACCTTCAACAATGATGAAAGAATTGGTCAACTAATGGTAACTCGCCTTTCCACTATAGATCCAAAAACTAGAAAAGTGACTTTTTTCTATGATAGAGTATTAGACTATATAAAAAAATACAACATAGGTAGCGTATGTCTTTTCCAAGGAAGTCCGGTAGTACAAGCAACCTATTTAAACGGCCTGAAAATGGTGGCTAAAACTCCTATTCTATTTTCGATTGATGGTGAATGGGGAGTAGGCATGAGATTAACAGATAGTATTTTGCCCTTACCAAAACAAATGATGCTTGGTGCGATGAGTGATCCATCTATTGTATATCAATATGGAAAAATAGTAGCGAATCAATGTAAAAGACTGGGCATTCAAACAAATTATGCTCCGGTAATGGATGTAAATAACAATCCAAACAATCCAGTAATAAATGATAGGAGTTTTGGTGAGGATAAATTTAAAGTGGCTGCTTTTGGCATACAATATATGAAAGGCTTGCAGGACAATGGAGTACTCGCATGTGCCAAACATTTCCCCGGACATGGAGATGTAACAGTTGATTCCCATTCAGACTTGCCCGTTATTTATAAAACGATGGCACAATTAGATTCTATTGAGCTATACCCATTTAAACAAATTTTTAAAGAAGGGATTGGAAGTGTCATGATTGGGCATTTGTCTATTCCTGCGATAGATGATCGAGCGAATCGCCCTACTTCTCTTTCGAATAAAAATATTGAAGGATTACTAAGGACAACCATTAATTATCATGGACTTACTGTTACCGATGGATTGGAAATGCAAGGAGTAAAAAAATTCTTTCCTGATGGAGAAGCCTCTGTAGAATCTTTAATCGCTGGCAACGATTTGCTTTGTCTGCCTGATAGCATTCCATTGGCAATTGAAAAAATAAAAAAAGCAATCAAAGAAAAAAGACTTAGCTGGAAAGATATAGAAAAGCATTGCAAAAGAGTATTGATGACAAAATACAAGTATGTGCTGCCAGAAAACAATTTGATTCCACTTGATAATCTTACGCAAGATCTAAATAAAGATGTACTTGATATGAGAGCATTGGTTGCTACCAATGCCATTACGCTGTTGGCTAAACAAGACGATGCATTTTTTCCTTTAACGACAACAGAAAATAAAGGATTGGTTGCGTATGTAGCCGTAGGAATAAACACTGACAATGCCTTTGCAAGCAGAATGCGATCAGATTATAATGCAGGTGTTTTTTATTTTGATTTCACTAAAAAAAGCAAAGACTCTATCAATACATTGTTAGATCAAATTGTGTTAGGATATAGAAGAGTAGTGATTGGTATTCATCAAATAAATCGCGCGCCTGCAAATAATTTTGGAATAAGTGAAGATGCCGTTCAGTTTGTTAATACACTTCAACAACGAGCAAGAGCATATACGTTTTTATTTGGAAATGCCTATGCTATAAAAAATTGGTGCTTTGCAAAAAACTTAAGTGTTTGTTATGAAGACAACAGTACTGTTCACAATGTGGCGATTGATATGCTTGAGGGAAAGCTTCCATATAAGGGAACCTTACCGGTAAGCGTTTGCGAAAATTTTAAATACGGAGCGGGCATTCAATC
Organism: Chitinophagaceae bacterium; assembly: GCA_947447485.1. GTDB lineage: Bacteria > Bacteroidota > Bacteroidia > Chitinophagales > Chitinophagaceae > Ferruginibacter. The sequence goes on along the minus strand of CANFJP010000005.1, from coordinate 15,332 downwards.
TCTTAGTCCGTCATTGCCAAAATCTTCGTCATCCGTTGTAGGACTGGATTCACTAAAATTAACATGTATTGATTCAATTGTAGAAGACGCCATTGCAAGGAAAGCCATGCCGGGATGTGTTGTTGCTGTTGTAAAAGACGGCAAAATGATTATAGAGAAAGCTTATGGAAGTTATACGTATAACAATGATGAAAAAGTGACCACATCCTCTGTGTATGACTTGGCGTCACTGACAAAAGTTTTATCAACAACCCTCTGCATCATGAAATTATATGAAGAGGGAAAAATTGACTTGAAAAAAACACTCGGAGAGTATTTATCTTCAGTTAAGGGGACCAACAAAGAAAATATTCCAATTGAAAAATTATTGTTGCATGAAGCTGGGCTAAAGCCCTATATCCCTTTTTATAAAGAAACAATAGGCGCTGATGGATTGCCTAAAAAAGGCTTTTTTTTAAATTATAAAACTGATTCGTTCATGAATCGGGTGGCTAATAGATTATTTATTCGAAACGACATCATTGACACTTTTTATAAAAGAGTATTAGAAAGTCCTATTCAACAAACGGGTACCTATGTATACAGTGATAACGACTTTATCCTTTTAGGTAAAGTGGTAGAAAGCGTAAGCGGATTATCGTTAGATCATTATGTGCAACAAAAATTTTATCATTTGATGCAGTTGGAGTCTATGGGCTACAAACCAATGAATACTATTGCATTTAACAGGATTGTTCCTACAGAAAAAGAGACGAATTTTAGAGCACAACAATTAAGAGGAGATGTACACGATCCGGGTGCGGCTATAATGGGTGGTGTAGCTGGCCATGCAGGACTTTTTGGTGATGCACATGATGTGGCTTGCATTATGCAAATGTTGCTGAATGGAGGCGAACTAAATGGAATAAGATATTTCAAAGAAGAAACAGTTCATTTATTTACTGCTTACCATAGCAATACTAGTAGACGTGGATATGGATTTGACAAGCCCGAGAAAGACAATGCAACCAGAATCGAACCTTACCCTGCACCATCTGTATCTCCTGAAACATTTGGACATACTGGATTTACCGGCACTTGCGCTTGGGCTGACCCCGTTAATCACATCGCATTTGTTTTTCTTAGCAATAGAATTCAACCTACTGAAAATAATATTTTTAAAGGTCTAAATATTCGTTCAAAGATTCAGGAGGCCATCTATCAGGCGATTATAAAATAAAAACGGAGAAGATCAATATTGAATCACTGTTACTAAATTAGTGCTACATTAGAAGAAAGATTAATAACGATTATTATGTCATATCCTTATCAGATAACTTCATTAAAACATTATCAGGAAGAGTATAAAAGAAGTGTAGATACTCCTGAAGAATTTTGGGCAGACATTGCCAATCATTTTACTTGGCATCGGAAATGGGATCAAGTATTAGATTGGAATTTTTATGAGCCTAGAATTGAATGGTTTAAAGGCGGTAAATTAAACATCACCGAAAACTGTTTAGATAGATGGGTAGAAACACAACCCAATGCCACCGCTATTATTTGGGAACCCAATGATCCTTCTGAACCCCACCGAACATTTACTTACAAAGAACTCCATCACAAAGTTTGTCAATTTGCCAACGTATTAAAAAGCAATGGAGCCACTCGTGGGGATCGCATTTGTATATACATGCCAATGGTTCCGGAATTAACGATTGCTATTTTAGCATGTGCTAGAATTGGAGCCATTCATTCTGTTGTATTTGGCGGATTCTCTGCACAAAGCATTGCCGACAGAATTCAGGATGCGCAATGCAATATTGTACTCACAGCAGATGGAGGATTTCGTGGAAATAAAAGCATCCCCTTAAAAGCAGTCATTGACGAGGCGCTTACTACCTGTCCTTCTGTAGAAAAAGTAATCGTTTTAACACGTACAAGCGTTCCTGTTAGCATGATAAAAGGTAGAGATGTTTGGTGGGAAGATGAGATCAATAAAGTAGAAGCTCAAGGAAATCCGATTTGCAAAGCAGAAATCATGGATGCAGAGGACCTGTTGTTTATTTTATATACTTCAGGAAGCACAGGCAAACCAAAGGGCGTGGTACATACCTGTGGCGGCTATATGGTTTGGACAAATTACACATTTGTAAATGTATTTCAGTATCAACCAGGGCAAGTACATTTTTGCACAGCAGATATTGGTTGGGTTACTGGCCACAGTTATATTATATACGGACCATTGAGTGCAGGAGCAACCTCATTGATGTTTGAAGGAATTCCTACTTGGCCGGATGCAGGTAGATTCTGGGAAATTGTAGACAAACATGCTGTCGATATTTTATATACGGCCCCTACTGCAATCAGAAGCCTTATGAGTTTTGGCACAGATCCTATCAAAGGGAAAAAACTTCACTCACTCAAAGTATTGGGAACTGTTGGAGAACCCATCAATGAAGAAGCTTGGCATTGGTACGATGAACACATTGGAAAAAGAAATTGTCCTATTGTAGATACATGGTGGCAAACTGAAACAGGAGGAGTACTGATTTCAAATTTGGCTGGCATCACAAAAGCAAAGCCATCTTTCGCCACACTCCCCCTTCCAGGAATTCAGCCAGTTTTAGTAGACGAAAATGGTAAAAAAATTGAAGGAAATGGTGTTAGCGGAAACCTGTGTATACAATTTCCATGGCCAGGTATGTTGAGAACAACGTTTGGTGATCATGAAAGATGCAGGACTACTTATTTTTCAACTTATGAAAATCTATATTTCACAGGAGATGGATGCTTACGCGACAATGAGGGAGATTATAGAATTACTGGGCGTGTCGATGATGTGCTAAATGTAAGCGGGCATCGAATTGGAACAGCTGAAGTAGAGAATGCAATCAATATGCATACAGGTGTAGTAGAAAGCGCCGTAGTAGGCTATCCGCATGATATTAAAGGGCAGGGAATTTATGCTTATGTTATTTTTAACGGTATTCATATTGATGAAAATCAGACTAGATTGGATATTAGCCAAACTGTTTCTAAAATAATTGGCGCCATTGCAAAACCCGATAAAATTCAATTTGTAAGTGGATTACCAAAAACAAGAAGCGGTAAAATCATGAGAAGAATTTTGAGAAAAATTGCTGAAGGCGAATTAGCCAATTTAGGAGACACCAGCACCCTATTAGACCCGCTTGTAGTAGAAGAAATTAAATCCAATAAATTATAGCAAGGTGGGTAATTTTGCCTTTTCATTATGACAGCCGCAGAAAAAATATCCATAAAAGAATACAATTATCATTTACCAGAAGGAAAGATTGCGCTTTATCCTTTAAAAAATAGAGACAATTCAAAATTGTTAATATACAAAGGCGAAAACATAAAGCAAGATGTTTTCAGTTCACTTTCAAATTATCTTCCTGAAAAAAGTTTACTTGTTTTTAATAACACCAAGGTGATCAATGCTCGAATACGATTTCAAAAAAAATCAGGAAGTAGTATTGAGATTTTTTGCTTGGAGCCGGCAGAAGAGATCGCGGAGTATAGCACTGTAATGAATCAAAAAAGAAGTGCCAAATGGAAATGCTTTATTGGTGGCGCGGCTAAATGGAAAGAACCCTTTCTTGAAAAAGAACTTTTCATTGATAAAGAAAAAATTATTCTAAAAGTTACTTTAGAAGAAAAGCTTTCAGACGCCTATATAGTAGAATTTACTTGGAGTCCAGCAACGTATTCATTTGCTGAAATACTAGAATCAGCGGGAGACATTCCACTTCCTCCCTATATAAAAAGATCAACTGAATTGGATGATCTTGACCGATACCAAACTATTTACGCCATGCATGATGGATCGGTAGCTGCTCCCACTGCAGGACTTCATTTTACTGACAAAATATTTGAAACGCTACTAAAAAAACATATTCAAAGAGCTAATATCACGCTCCATGTAGGTGCTGGGACTTTTAAGCCAGTAAAAGCTGCACAAATGCGAGATCATGAAATGCATACAGAATGGATTGATGTAACGCTTGCAACCATTCAGCAATTAATTGATACAGATGGACTCATTGTTGCCATTGGGACTACTTCCTTGCGAACCATAGAAACATTGTATTGGTTGGGAGTTAAAGCCATTTTACATCCTGAGTCGGAGAAATTAATATTGTGTCAATGGGATGTGTATTCTAAAGAGTTAAACGATCATTCGTTTTCTAAAAAAATTGCTTTGGAAGCACTGATTAACTGGTTAGCTCAAAGAAAACTTGATCGAATTTTTACTCAAACACAACTGCTGATTACTCCGGGATATTCATTTAAAATTGGAAAAGCGTTGGTTACAAACTTTCATCAACCTCAGTCAACCCTCTTACTATTGGTGGCCGCAGCGATTGGAGAAAAATGGAAAGAGATATATGATTATGCGCTGGAAAATGATTTTAGATTTCTAAGCTACGGAGACGGAAGCTTGATATTTATGGCTGAATCGTAACTTTTGTTCCTACGGGTATATAACTATATAAATCTTTCATCTCTGTATATTTCACCGACACACATCCATCTGTCCAATTGTAATAACTATCTACCGTCCACTCTTCTTCTGGTCTTGTGGCATGAATAGCAATACCATTACCAATCTTTGCACTACGTGAAATTAATCCGGCTGCTTTTCTTTGGGTAAATTTTTGAACACTTTCCTCGTTAGGATAATCTAATAATAGTTCCGGACCCCATTGAGGATGAATCTTTTTGAGTATGACTTTAAAAGTTCCGTTAGGTGTTTTCTTATCGCCTTCTTTCATTTTATCTCCCAAATCTTTGCTACCAAATACAATAGGATATGTAGCAAACCATCCATCTTGATCATACACCTTCAATTCGTAATCGCTTTTGTCCACTATTATATAATACTCACTCTCGATGCTTATTTTTTTATTTAATGTAATAGGATGGGACACGTGCAACTCAAACCCCATTAATAGAATCAAAGGAATAAATAAAAGATATTTAATAGCTGGAGACTTTGCCACCATAATTGGATATGTTGCTTTTAGAAAACCCTAACAAGATAATACAAATCGAATATAGTTATAGTATCCTAAAAAAATTGCTGCTTCTCCTATTTTAACGCATTTTTATAGTCGGGCTTCCCCTATTTTATCCAAAATAATTAAAAAAAGAAAGAATGAAAAGCAATGTACTTATGCTATATCTTTATTAATAGGGGCGAATCGAAATGTGTGGGTAGATTTATAAATAATTTAAACCTTTTTAAGACTATGAATAATAATTTTATTTCCAGGATCGGTAAAGAGCTTGATGAAATCAATGCAGCGGGCTTATTTAAAAATGAACGCATCATCAGTAGCGAGCAGGGCGCTGAAATTATTGTAAATGGAAAGACTGTTTTAAATTTTTGTGCAAATAATTATTTAGGGCTTTCTTCTCATCCTAAAGTAATAGAAGCGGCGAAAAAATACATTGATTATAGAGGATTTGGCATGAGTAGTGTTCGATTTATCTGTGGTACGCAGGATATACACAAAGAACTTGAGCAATCCATTTCAAAATTCCTTGGAACAGAAGACACTATTTTATATGCCGCAGCATTTGATGCAAATGGAGGGGTTTTTGAACCATTATTCAATGAAGAAGATGCCATTATAAGTGATGCATTGAATCATGCTTCTATTATTGATGGCGTTCGCTTATGCAAGGCACAACGTTATCGTTACGAGCACAATAATATGGGTGATCTAGAAATGAAATTAAAAGAAAGTGCTCATTTAAGAAACAGAATAATTGTTACTGATGGATCTTTCAGCATGGACGGAACGATTGCTCAACTAGATAAAATATGTGATCTCGCAGATCAGTATGATGCAATTGTAATGATTGACGAATGTCATTCCTCTGGATTTTTAGGAAAAACAGGTCGCGGCACACATGAATATAGAAATGTAATGGGAAGAATTGATATCATCACTGGTACATTAGGAAAAGCATTGGGTGGGGCAAGTGGTGGATTTACTTCCGGCAAAAAAGAAATCATCGAAATGCTTCGTCAAAGAAGCAGACCATACTTATTTAGTAATACATTGGCTCCAAGCATCGTAGGGGCTTCGATTGCCGTGTTAAATATGCTAAGTGAAACTACCGACTTGAGAGACAAGCTAGAATACAATACCAACTATTTTAGAAAAAAAATGACAGAGGCCGGATTCGATATTAAGCCAGGTGATCATCCTATTGTACCCATCATGTTGTATGATGCCGTTCTTGCACAAAATTTTGCAGCCAAATTACTAGAAGAAGGAATATATGTAATAGGATTTTTCTTCCCTGTGGTAGCCAAAGGACAAGCTAGAATTAGAGTGCAATTAAGTGCAGCGCATGAACAATATCATCTCGACAAAGCAATTGAAGCATTTACAAAAATTGGAAAAGAATTAGGAGTGGTGAAGCTGAACGCATAGCCTGAGTAAAGATCAATATAATTAACAAAGTGTTGAAAATATTTTTTTCAAGCTGAACAGCTACCCTTCTTATGTATTAACTTCGTTTACAACTTTATTTCATTGCATTGAAGCTATTTTCAATATGCATATAATTTGGTCAATATTATAATTATGTCAGAAACTGCAGCCTCCTTTATAGCAAAAAGCACTATAAAAGCAGCCGACCTCGATCACAGGCGGAAGATTAATTTTAATATTGGTAAATACAACGCCGTAGTTCCTCAGGGGAAATTACAATTTGAAAACGTACACCTCGCCAGAGAAAGAGCCAAAAACACCAAGTGGCGAGCAATAGAAACGCTTGATCAGCAATTAGAAGAATTTGAATTACACTTCAGCAAAAGAGGTGGAAAAGTTATATGGGCAGAAGATGGAGCGCAAGCTATTAAAGAGATTCTTCAAATATGTAAACAAAAGAATTGCCAAACATTGGTAAAGAGCAAGAGCATGGTGACGGAAGAGATTCATTTGAATCAAGCACTGGAAGAAAATAATATCAATAGCATTGAAACGGATTTGGGAGAATACATACAACAACTAGATGGTGAAGCGCCCTACCACATTGTAACACCTGCTATGCATAAAAGCAAGGAAGACGTTGCGAAATTATTTGCTGAGAAACTAGGCACAGATCCTAAATTAACACCAGAAGAACTTACACTCGTAGCAAGAAATATTTTAAGAAGCAAATATGTTGAAGCTGAAGTAGGCGTTACAGGAGCCAACTTTATCATCAGCGATATTGGAGGGATAGCCGTAACTGAAAATGAAGGAAATGCTCGACTTAGCTGCTCTTTTCCCAAAACGCATATTGTAATTGTTGGAATTGAAAAAATGATTCCATCGATTACTGACTTAGCATTATTTTGGCCCTTATTAAGCACGTTCGGTACAGGACAGAAATTAACAGTGTACAATACTATTATCACAGGACCAAGACAACCCAATGAAACCGATGGGCCGGAAGAAATGTATGTAATCCTCCTTGATAACGGAAGAACCAATATTTTAAAAAATCCGAAACAACGTGAAAGTCTTTACTGTATAAAATGTGGTGCTTGCTTAAATACTTGTCCTATTTATAAAAACATCGGTGGGCATGCATATGGCGCAACCTATAGCGGACCAATAGGAAGCGTTATCACGCCGCATCTACAAGGAATGGAAAATTTCAAACACCTAAGTTATGCCTCTTCGCTTTGTGGAAGTTGTACAGAAGTTTGTGCAGTAAAAATAAATCTACATGAATTGCTATTAGAAAACAGACACGAATCTGTTACCGAAGGTCATGCAACATTATTGGAAAAAATCGCATGGAAATGCTGGAAAATATCGAGCCTTCATAGAAGTTTAATGAACATAGGAAATGGGAAATGGAAAAGCAAAATAGTTAATAAGGTATTTAAGCAATGGACTAAACATAGAGGAGAGCTTACTTTCAGCGAGAAAACATTTAATCAACAATGGAAAGAGCGTTTTAAGAATTAAGTTGTATTTTAGAATATAAAATTGAATAGTCGGCTTGTCCGACTTTTTTTATACAAAATGATACTAGTCTACTCACATATAACCACTCCGAGATTAAAATACATATGCGAGTTCATCTTTAAAGAACAATTAGGAGTAGAGTTTACTATTTGCAATGATTTTGAAATATGCAAAACACATACAGGCCCCATTATAAATTATAGTGAAAATTCAAGTAACACTAATCATTTTCATATACCACCCCACTCCTTATTATTTGAAAACGATATCAGAGAGCAATCGATAACTTGTTTTGAAACAAATAGATTTAAAGCTTTTTTTAAAATTGATGATGCAGATTTTTCTTTTGATATTTTAGCAGCCTCCTTCTACCTTCTTAGTAGATATGAGGAATATCTGCCTCACCATAAAGATCAATATGGCCGATATTCTCATGAGAACGCTGTTGCATTTAAAAACAACTTCTTGGATACCCCGCTCATTAATATTTGGATAGAAGCATTTACTACATCACTTCAATTGAAGTTTCCTCAAATAGCATATTCTGAGAAAAAATTCCAATTTAAACCAACCTATGATATTGATATCGCTTGGTCATTTCAATCAAAAGGAATCATTAGAAATTTAGGGGGATTTCTTTCGTCGCCTTCTATGACAAGACTCAAAGTATTAATCGGATGGGAAAAAGATCCATTTGACTGTTACGATTATTTAGATTCCATTCATAAAGAAAAGAATTATCAACCGATTTACTTTTTTCTTGTTGCAAATATCATTAGCAAGTACGATAAAAATATTGCTCCTTATAAAAAATCAATGAAAAAATTGATACAAAGGCATAAGGAAAAGTATATTTTAGGAATTCATCCTTCTTGGAAAAGCAATAAAAGAATTTTTACATTACAGAAAGAGAAAAAACGTCTCGAAAGAATTGCACAACAACCAATACTATGTTCTAGGCAGCATTATATAAAAATGTCATTGCCAGAAACATATGAAAATTTGATATCCATTGGCATTGAAAAAGAATACAGTATGGGCTATGGGGGCATCAATGGTTTCAGGGCTTCAGTTGCCAGCTCTTTTTATTGGTATCATTTGTTAAAAGAAGAAACGACCAACTTGAGAGTTTACCCCTTTTGTTATATGGATGCTACGAGTTTTTATCAAGATAAAAAAACAGCAGCAGCTTCTTACATAGAGCTAATGAATTATTATGAGGCTTGCAAAAAAACAAACGGATTGTTTATTACCATTTTTCATAACAATTTTTTTGGGACAGACAAACAACACGCTGGTTGGAAGGAAATGTACAATCGATTTATATCTCAGGTTCAACAATAACTTTTTCTTCGTCTTTCTTAACACTATAGTTTACCAGAAATATTCCAATCAGCGTAACGATGGCCCCCCATATTAAGCTTACGCTAATTTTTTCTCCCAACAGTATTGCGGCTACAATAATTGCTACAATTGGATTGATGTATGCATACAGCGAAGAAATTGCGGGTGGTAATTTTTTTGTTGAATAAATAAAGGCAACAAAACTGATCACCGATCCGAAAATAACTAGATATAAAATAGCAGCCCATACATTAAAGGAAATTAAAGCAATGGGTTTTACTTGATTTGTAAAAAAACTTATTATAAATAATATACAGGAACTTAGTAGCATTTGCCATCCAGTAGCATAATACGGGTTGATATTTGTTTTGTTTCTAACAAGAAAAACAGTTCCCAAACTCCAGGACAACATAGCAAATACTGATAAAGAAAGCCCAAAAATTAAAGCGTAATTGATTTGTGCAAACATGCTACTATAAAAAACAAAAATTACGCCGGCAATTCCTAAAAACAACCCAATAAAAGTAAGGATGGTTATTTTTTTACTTTTAAAAAAAATCCATTCAATCAATACAACACTTAATGGATAAAGCGATCCAATCAATGCGCCTAGTCCCGTAGAGATATATTTGAGTCCCCAGGTGCTAAGCCAATTTGCAAAAACAAACATTAATATTGACATTACCATCAACCAGCGCCACTGCTTTGAAGTAGGCAAAGGAGTTTTTTTATAAAACAAAAAATAACTCACAAAACAAAGGCCAGCAATTAATTGACGAATGGAAGCTAATTGAATAGAAGATATTTCTTGTACAGCAATTTTACTCGCAACCCAGGTGGTTCCCCAAAAAAAACTAGTGATAACCAATGCAAGATATCCTTTGCTTGTATCCTTTAATCGAAATGATTGTTGCATTAGTGTTTAAAGAAATTTAATGTTTAAAATGCCTTTTGCCTGTAATTACCATTGCCAATTCTTGAGATTTGCAATAATCAATAGAATCTGCATCTCGAATAGATCCTCCTGGTTGTATAAAAGAAGTAATGCCTGCTTCGTGAGCAATTTTAACACAATCATCAAATGGGAAAAATGCATCACTCGCCAATACTGCACCAGCAAGTGAAAAATTAAACTGATGTGCTTTATCAATAGCATGTCGGAGTGCATCTATTCTACTTGTTTGGCCACATCCTTTTCCGATCAACTGTTTATTTTTTACCAATGCAATGGCATTGCTTTTTAAATGCTTACACACTAGATTGGCAAAAATTAAATCTTCTTTTTCCAAAACACTGCTTTCTCTCCCCCCCGCCTCTTTCCATTCATTATAATTTCCTTGATCAGTGTCTTGCAATAAAATTCCATTCAATAGAGATGTAGATTGTTGCAATGGCAAGGAAACGTTTTTTAATGCAAGTAGTATTCTATTTTTCTTAGACTGAAGCGTTAGGAGTGCATTTTCGTCAAAATCAGGCGCAATAAGCACTTCAAAAAACAAGTCGTTGATAGCAGTGGCCGTTTCCATATCAACCGTTGTATTACATACCAATACGCCCCCAAAGGCACTTTCTGGATCACCCGCCAATGCTTTTTCCCAAGATTGCATAAGCGTTGCCGATTGGGCTATTCCGCACACATTGGTATGTTTAATGATTGCGAAAGTAGTGGTGTCAAATTCTTTAATTAAATGAATAGCAGCTTCTACATCTACCAAATTATTATATGACAAATCTTTCCCGTGCAGCTGCGTAAATATTTCATTCAGATTGCCATAAAAAATAGCTGGCTGATGAGGATTTTCGCCATATCTGAGAATTTTTTCTTCCTGATTAAAGGGAGATTGAAAAGTTGTTTGATGAAAGTAATTTGAAATAGCATTATCATAAGCGCTACACACATCAAAAGCCTTTATTGCAAACATTCTTCTTTGCTCAAGAGAAGTTTGACCTGCTTGATTCATAATAATATCACGTAGAAGTGGATAGTCTTTTTTAGAGGCAACTACAACTACATCTTGGTGATTTTTAGCAGCAGCACGAATCATAGAAGGGCCACCAATATCTATCTTTTCAATTATAGGACTTTCATCTTCTAGCGATTGTCCTTCAAAACTTTTAACGGTTTCCTCAAAAGGATAAAGATCTACAATCACCAAATCAATTTCAGGAATATTGTATGCCTTCATTTCTGCTACATGCGTACTATCTGATCGCTTCCCCAATATGGCTCCAAAAACTGATGGATGCAAAGTTTTTACTCTTCCCCCAAGAATGGACGGATAGGTGGTTAATGATTCTACAGGAACGCAAGGGATATTTAATTTTTCTATGAATGATTGCGTACCACCAGTGCTATATATGATTACTCCTAATTTATGTAATTCCAGAACGATGGAGTCAAGCCCCTCTTTATAAAAAACTGAAATTAATGCGGATTGAATTTTTTTCATAAAAAAAGTATCAATTAAATGAGCCGGCACAAATGAAAAAGCTATTTACTATCGAAAAGTATAAATATAGGCACCCTTTTCTGGTACAGCATAGCAAGGCAAAAGTAGCGCATCGCATTGTTTTTTCCATTTAGCAATTTTCCACAAACTATTAGACGCATCAAATACCACCACAGCCGGGGCGATAGATCTTACTATTTCGTTTATGTTAACGGGTGCGTTATTAGAAAGCAACAGCACATCAATACTGAGTTTTTTTGAAAAATTGGGCATATCGATAGAGTCATTGATCATCAACCATCTTTTACCGAAAAAGCTCCAACAAAACTGATTGTTAGATAGCCCTGTGAGTGTTTTGTTTGGTGCATTCAATTTAAAATAATTCCTGGAGGGTTTTATGATGCTGTTATAAAGTAGTGTGTTTTTCTCCACCGATGAATCTCCCTTAAAAAAAAATTGTTGATGATACACAAAATCAATTGCAGTGTGTTTAGGGATATTATATACTATGATCATTTTTTGTCGACTCGCTTTAATGGTAGCAAAAGCATGAATGGCAACAAAAATAAATGTGAACAAAAGGGCGAATTTAAAAAAATAGGATTTTTTTCTTATGAAAGCATACGCTAAAGAAATAACCAACGCATATAACACAATAGTTGTGTATTCGTTTGCATAAATATTATCCCACAACGAATAAGGCAATTTACTAATCCACTCTACCAAAAAATTCATCAGCCATATTAATGCACTCGTTATTTTGCCAATATACAATGCTACTGAAGGCAACCAGGAGAAAGAGACAAGTATAATTTCAGCAAATAAAATAACTGTAGAAAGAGGGACTGCAATGATGTTGCTAAGAAAGAACAGATTGGGGAATTGATGAAAATAGTATATACAGATTGGAAAGGTAAGCACCTGTGCCGATAATGTAACAGACATCAAGTCCCATAGTTTATTTATAAAATTATATTTGGAAAGAACCAAGCCCTTAAAAAAACGCTGAGTAAACAGAATGCTTATAATAGCAAGATAACTTAGCTGAAATCCTACGTCCCATAAAAAATAGGGATTATAGCACAATAGAATGCAGGCAGAAACTGCCAATGAATTTTGAATTGTAGATTTTTTGTGAAAAGACCGCCCTATTATAATACAAGTAAACATAACAGCACTTCTCAATACCGAAGCCGAAGCTCCTGTTAGCAATGAAAATATCCAAAGCGATAATATTACTAAAGCCCCTTTTAAAAAAAGTGATTTTTTTATTCCTGGTAAGCGATCGAAAATCCATAAAAGCATTATATATATTAATCCGAGATGAAGTCCAGAAATGGCTATGATATGCACGAGCCCTGTATTACTATAGGCTTGCACCACTTCTTTATCTAAGTTTTCTTTATAACCAATTAATAGCGCTTCTGCAATTCCTGCAATCTTTTCATCTTGAGAGATGTGCTTGTGCAAAGAATGTAAAGTAAAGTCGCGCAAATCGAAAATAAATTTCTGTAAAGAATGGCCCTTGTTTTCATGCAATAAACCATATTCTCCCGATTGCAGAAAGACCGTATTAAATATTTGCTGGTGTGCTAAATATGATTTGTAATCAAATCCACCTGGATTACCGGCATTATTAATTTCTTGCAATGGAGCATTTATCATAAAAAGATCTCCGTAGCGAAGCGTTATATCATTGCTATCATTTTTAAAATAAACCAGCAAATTACCCGATGCTGGAAAAGATACTCCATTACAAACAACTGCTTTTACAGTACTTGCCACTTTTATGGAATGAAGTCTGGCTACAGATGGTTCTTCCGCTTGTAGAATTAAAGAGTTGCCCTTTTTATAGTAATGTTGATACCAATTTTTTTCATGGCTTATTTTTTTATTCCAAGTGAATAGCATTGCCATCAACAAAACCAGCATATGAAGTGAAGCAGCTTGAATATATCTTAATCTATAACGCTGATAAATAGAAAGAAAATAAAATTGAAAATAAGCGAGTAAAAAAAAGAAAGTAAAAATGACTAGATAATAAATATTCGCTTCAAATTTTTCTTGAAGCAAAATGCCGATAATGATTGGGAATAGCAATCTAATAAAGGGTGCGCTCTTCCAGGTAGGTATGCGATAGGGATGCATACGCTAATGTAAAAAATACAGAGGAAGGGAGTTGTAAAGTTTATTTACTCAAATGCATGCTTCGCTCTCTATATAATTGTCTGAAATAAGGATCACGTAAATCTTTGATAAATCGGATGGCTTCACCGGTGCTTTTCATTTCAGGACCTAGCTCTTTGTTTACACCAGGAAATTTATTAAAAGAAAAAACAGGCTCTTTGATAGCAAAGCCTTGTAGTTTTTTTACATAAGTAAAATCTTTCAAAGTAGCTTCACCTAGCATCACTTTCGTAGCAATATTAAGATAGGGAATCTGATACGCTTTTGCAATAAAAGGTGTAGTACGCGAAGCACGAGGGTTGGCTTCAATTACAAATACATTTCCGTCTTTAATAGCAAATTGAATATTGATGAGACCACGAATCTCTAATGTTCTAGCAATTTTTTCTGCGTACTCTTCCATGGTTTGCACAATCAATGGACTAAGATTAAATTGTGGCAACACTGCATTGCTGTCGCCGCTATGTATGCCTGCAGGTTCAATGTGCTCCATGAGCCCCATGATATGAAAGTTGGTTCCATCAAAAATGGCATCAATCTCCGCTTCCTGACAGCGATCTAAAAAGTGATCAATTAATATTTTATTTCCTGGTAAGTGTTTTAATAAACTAAGCACCCCTTTTTCAAGTTCTTCATCATTGAGTACAATCCGCATTCTTTGTCCACCTAATACATAACTTGGTCTTACTAATACTGGATAACCCACTTTTTTGGCTACCTCAATTGCATCATCTGTATTGTAAGCCGTGCCATAATTTGGATAAGGAATACCAAGTTCTTTAAGCATATCGCTAAAGCGACCACGATCTTCGGCAATATCCATGTTGTCAAATGAAGTACCGATAATTTTTATTCCCTTCTCATGCAATCGCTTGGCAAGTTTTAAAGCAGTTTGGCCTCCTAACTGTACAATGACGCCCACCGGTTTTTCATGCTCTACAATTTCCCATAAATGCTCCCAGAATACTGGTTCAAAATATAGCTTGTCAGCAATATCAAAATCTGTAGAGACCGTTTCTGGATTACAATTCACCATGATTGCCTCATATCCACATTCTTTTATTGCCAATAATCCATGAACACAGCAATAGTCAAATTCAATGCCTTGGCCAATCCTATTGGGGCCACTGCCCAACACAATTACTTTCTTTTTGGAAGAAACAATAGATTCGTTTGATAATAATTTACCCTCTGTAGGTTTTGGTTCAAATGTTGAATAGAAATAAGGAGTCTGTGCCTTAAATTCTGCACTACAAGTATCTACCATTTTATATGACCTTATCAGTCCCATGGACTTTCTGCGTTCGTAAATTGCTTCGCTATCTGGTTCCTTCATGATGCGTACAATCTGTTCGTCGCTAAATCCAAG
>CANFJP010000004.1 GCA_947447485.1 Chitinophagaceae bacterium | reverse complement strand
TAACAAATGCAATCGCTGCATTGTTGCGGATTCTTTTTCTATAAACTGATTTTGGTGCGAGTTGTTGTCTTTTATTTTCGTACATGATGGTATAATTAAAATTTTATGTCATAGCCAATAAGGGAAATCAATTCGAAGTATCCAAAATGATGTTTTATGGAGCTGTTTTTAATTTGAGTGGTATTGGCCAATGAATTAACATATTTTACAAATCCTGTTTTAGCAGTACATTCTAAAAACAACCTTTTTGTCATATACAATCTTGCGCCACCTTCTGCACTAAAGTTGTATCCCGCAACGTGAAAATTATTATTCAGTCTGTCTCCACGCCAAGTGAAATCAGTTCTAGGAATATTTATGCCGGCACCTATTTTATAAATAGCATTAATCAAAGGCCTTTTGATTTTAGTAGTATTAAGTAGCGTCTGTTGACGCACGTAATTGATGTGTAACCAATTTGCACCATCTGTATGTTCGATGTGAAGAAATCGCCTATTATTTAAAATGCTATCGGCATCAACAACTTGCCCATCAATAATACCTGTTACTCTTACCACTTGATTATCGCTTACTACATATTTTGCATGATCGAAATTTATTTCGAGTGCCTTAGAGTGTGTATTATTTAAATAGAATCCTATCCTATAATTATATTGTGGAATTGATATTTCTGCTGGCTTTTTTAAAATGGCATCAAAATCTCTTTTGTCATGCGCTTTTGCATTATGGAGTATAAATTTATTCCCATTACCCATTGTTACTTGGATATTGCTTTTTGTGTACCATTCCGTGTTGTATCCCCATTGAATATACATCCCTTTCAATAGGTTGTTATTTTTCTGACCAATTGAATGAGAAGTAATTAAAATGAATAATAGTAATTGAAATATTTTTTTCATTAGAATGATTGTCTGATATAATTGGAAATATACTTTAGATTCTTAAAAAAATAGCCTTTTCTTTCAATTTTAGATATGTTTTTTCTTTGTTATATAACAACTTGCTGTTCTACAATAATCCAATGCCTCGTTTTTGTAGTCGGACTGTAAAACTATCATTAATTACTTCAAAATTATGATAGTAAGTCAGTTGAAATTCAATTTACATGCCATTATTTCATATTTATTGAATTGGGTAAAGATTTGATATATATGATATGAAAACTATTAAAATTTTAAAAATGAATCTAAATAATTTCACCATCAAAGGGTCAGAAGTTGTGCAACAGGCTCAACAGTTGGCTTTCAATGCATCTAATCCAAACATTGAAACAGAGCACTTATTAAAGGCGTTGTTGAAAATGGAGGATTCCCCCATTGAATATTTATTAAAGAAAAATAATGTTACCATTAATTTGCTTGAAAGCAAGTTGCAAGAGTTATTAAAAAAGCTTCCTGTAGTAACAACAGAGCCGGCTCAATCAGTCGGAAGAGAAGCCAATGCAGTGATCCTTCGGTCGGGTGCTGTATTGAAAATGTTTGGTGACGACTTTGTAACACCCGAGCATATTTTATTATCCATTGCTCAAGGGAAAGACGCTACGGCAAGTATTTTAAAAGATGCGGGCCTAACTGAAAAGGGACTGATTGCTTCAATCAAAGATCTAAAAAAGGGAACCACTGTTTCGTCTCAAACACAAGAAACGCAGTTTAATGCATTGAATAAATATGCAAAGAATTTAATTGAATTAGCAAGAAATGGAAAGCTGGATCCTGTGATTGGTCGAGATGAAGAAATTAGACGCACCCTTCATATTCTAAGTCGCAGAACAAAGAACAATCCTATATTGGTGGGAGAGCCGGGTGTAGGTAAAACGGCCATTGCAGAAGGCTTGGCTATGCGTATTCTTAATGGGGATGTGCCAGAAAATTTAAAATCTAAAATTATTTATTCGCTTGATATGGGACTGTTAATTGCAGGTGCGAAGTACAAAGGTGAATTTGAAGAAAGATTGAAGTCTGTTGTAAAAGAAGTGACAGATAGTGATGGAGAAATTATTTTATTCATTGATGAAATTCATACGCTTATCGGTGCAGGTGCAAGTGAGGGGGCAATGGATGCTGCCAATATATTAAAGCCTGCTTTGGCAAGAGGAGAATTAAGATCAATTGGGGCAACTACGTTATCCGAATATCAAAAATATTTCGAAAAAGACAAAGCGTTGGAGCGCAGGTTTCAAAAAGTGTTGATAGATGAACCAAGCATTGAAGATGCTATCTCTATTTTGCGTGGATTAAAAGATAGATATGAAACATTTCATCATGTTCGTATAAAAGATGAAGCGATTATTGCGGCAGTAGAGCTTTCTCATCGATACATATCAGATCGTTTTCTGCCCGACAAGGCCATTGATCTTATTGATGAAAGTGCAGCAAAATTAAGATTGGAGATGAATTCAATGCCAGAAGAGTTGGATAAATTAGAAAGGCAAATAAGGCAGTTGGAAATCGAAAGAGAGGCGATTAAGCGCGAAAAGGATGATGTTAAATTAAAAGAACTCAATATTGAAATTGCAAATTTATCGGTAGAGAGAGATACTTATATGTCTAAGTGGAAACAAGAAAAAGAAATTGTAGAAAAAATTCAAACTGGTAAGGCTGCTATTGAGCAATTAAAACAAGAAGCAGAACAAGCAGAGCGAAATGGCGAATACGGGAAAGTAGCAGAAATAAGATACGGAAAAGTAAAAGTGCAAGAAAAAGAGATTGAAGCATTAACGGGTCAATTGGATGAGTTATCAGAAAAAAGATTGCTAAAGGAAGAAGTAGATGCAGATGATATTGCAGAAAGTATTGCAAAGGCAACAGGAATTCCGGTAGCTAAGATGTTGCAAAGTGAAAGAGAGAAGTTATTGCACTTGGAAGAAGAGTTGCACAAAAGGGTTGTGGGTCAGGAAGAGGCCATTGAAGCCGTATCAGATGCTATTCGTAGAAGCAGGGCGGGTTTGCAAGATGCACGAAGACCTATAGGTTCATTTATTTTCCTGGGAACAACAGGTGTGGGTAAAACGGAATTAGCCAAAGCACTGGCCGAATATTTATTTGATGATGATAGCATGATGACAAGAATAGACATGAGTGAATATCAGGAAAAGCATTCTGTAAGTAGGCTCGTTGGGGCACCTCCAGGGTATGTTGGATATGAAGAAGGAGGTCAGTTAACAGAATCGGTTAGACGTAAACCATATTCTGTTGTGCTATTAGATGAAATTGAAAAAGCTCATCCTGATGTGTACAATATTTTATTGCAAGTATTAGATGATGGAAGATTAACAGACAACAAGGGTAGGGTAGTTAATTTTAAAAACACCATTATCATTATGACAAGCAATCTGGGTAGTCAAATTATTCAGGATAATTTTGAAAAAATTTCTGAGCAAAACAAAGCGTCTATTGTAGACAAAACCAAAATAGAAGTTATTAATCTACTTAGGCAAATCATCCGTCCAGAGTTCTTAAATAGAATAGATGAAATTATTATGTTTCAGCCTTTGATGAAAGCGGAGATCAAAGCAATTATAAGTATACAGCTTGAATCTTTAAAAAGTGTTGTATCTAAAAATGGTATCAATCTTCAGTTTAGCGATTATGCCTTAGATTTTATTGCGGAAAATGGGTATGATCCTCAATTTGGGGCACGCCCTTTGAAAAGATTGATTCAAAAGCAGATTATCAATCAATTGAGTAAAAGAATTTTAGCTGGTGATATAGATAAATCCGTTCCTGTTTTAGTGGACGTATTTGATGGCGTAGTAGTGTTTAGAAATGAAAATACTCCTAAAATTACAAGTAAAGCTAAATTGTAACAAAAACTTCACTTTTACAATATCTTGATAATCAAAACTTTATAATTCTATTTAGTGATTTTGGTTCAGTGGTTTTTGAAAGATTTTAAAAAATGCTATCTTCAGCCGAATCGATTAAATATATTTTCCATATAGGAATAAACATAATCTGTAAATAGTTGTTTAACAAAACAAACAGATTAAGAAAAAGAATAAACCATGGCATTTAAAAAAGAGATAGTTGAGATAATTGAACCTAGAGATATTTTTGTAGGTAATCCAAAAGCGGAGGTTACCCTTGAAGAGTTTGGCGAGTACGAAAGTGAAGTGTGTGCTAAAGCAAATGAGATCGTTAAAAAATTATTGGAGGAGTACGATGGTAAAATAAGATTTAATTTCCGTCATTTTCCTTTAACGAATATTCATCAAAGAAGTTTGAAAGCGGGAGAAGCTGCAGTTGCTACTGGGCAAGAAGGTAAGTTTTGGGAGATGCACAATATTTTATTTGCTAATAGAAAAAATTTAGGCACTACAAGTCTTAAACTTCATTCTAAGGAAGCGGGTGTAAAAAACAAACGCTTTTTGGATGATCTTGTGAATGCAACTTATGGTTGGCAGGTTCAAGGAGATTTGAAAGAAGGACTTGATAGAGGCGTGAAAAACGTACCTACTTTTTTTGTCAACGGAATATTAGTTAACAAACCAACTTATGAAGAAATTAAAAAATCGATTGAAGTTGCTTTGAAAAATGTAAAAAAGTATGGCCCTCCTAAACCTTTTGTTAGGTCAGCAGTTAAAGTGATTGAAAAAGAGCCTGTAAAAATTCAAGGAAAAACTCCTTCAAAAGCGACTCCAAAAGTGGCTCTTAAAACACCTGCGAAAGCAGCTGTAAAGGTTAGCCCAAAAAAGATTGTAAAAATAGCAAAAGCACCCGTTAAAGTAGCTATCAAAGTCCCCCAAAAAGGAATCGCAAAAATAGCTGTAAAGGCTAAGTCGAAAGCTCCTATTAAAAAAGCTAAAGCCAAATAAAAACCTTAACATAAAAGAGCCGCAAATCTAATGTGCGGTTTTTTTTATGTTGTTATAATAAAAATTACTGAAAAAAGACTTTTACTGTTTGATAGAATAATCTGTTACTCATGTATTGCTGCTGTGCCAGCTGGTGTTGTCTTTCAGAAAAGCCTTGCAATCCAAATAGTCCGGCTGCATTTCCTTTGTTAATTGCGATCTCTAAATATCCTGCTGAATTAAAAAAGGCCAATTTCTCTCCTTCTGCTACGTCTGCATAAGTTTCGCTGATTTTATCAATTACTTCATCTCTTTTAAATACAATGGTAAAGCTTCTTCCTTTGCGTTGTTCTTCAAATTCGATTCTATTGATATTTACAATCACATTTTCGAAATTATCGATGAATATAATTTGTCCTTCAATCCAGTTATCTCCTAATAGCGGTCTCAATGGATTTTTTACTTTAATGGTAATAGAAGGGTCGCCCAATTCTTCAATCGTTTTGCCATTATGCAATTCATGCAAAGCTTTTGCAAATACGCTTGTACAAAACAAGGTGCTTTTTTGATGGCTTTTCTCTAATGATAATCCAATTGCTTTTTGAGGCATTTCTTCTAAGATCATCGTGAGCATTCCATTATCGGCACAACAAATAAAATGTCCATTGTGTTCTGCTAATATCATATGATCTGGTTTCTCATCAAAAATATTAACCAATATCAAATGAAAGGTGCCGGTAGGATAATTGCGTATCGCATTTCTACATACATAAGCTGCCTGCGGATAATTGAACGGAGATAGTGCGTGAGATATGTCAATAATATTTAGATCTTGTTGGTATTGCAAAAGCTGGCCTTTGATAGCTCCTGTTAAGAAGTCTTGCTCACCAATATCACTTGTGAAGGTCAGTAAAGGCATAATAAAAAAAAGCTTTTCAATTTAATTTATTCTAAGATATCATTATTTCATTTAAATGATCTTATTATTATTCTTTGTTTATTACTTGATCAACTTGCCATCCTTGAAAAAATATTTTCGTGTAAGTTTATCTGCCCATGAAGGGAAAAATTTATTAAGAAAAACAGTTTGCTTTCCTCTTAAAGTAAGAATAAGTGTTCGTCTCTTTTTTGCAATTGCTTTGATTATTTCTATTGCGCAAGCTTCAGCACTCATCAATTCATTTTCATTTAAGGGGCTTTCTCCTTGAGCGGTTCCTTTTTCATTAAGTGCTGCATTTCTAATATTGCTACTGGTAAATCCTGGGCAAACCCACATTACGTTCACCTTCATCTCTAAAAGCTCTGTACGGATGGCTTCTAACCATCCATTTAAAGCAAACTTACTTGCTGAATAACCGCTTCTGCCGGGTAAGCCCCGATATCCTGCAATAGAGGAAATGCCTACTATGTCTCCTTTTCTTTCAATAATAGAGGGTAAAGCCAATTTGGTACAGTATACCGCGCCAAAATAATTAATGTCCATTACTTTTTTAAAAACCTCCATTTCGGAATCAATTAGTAGGCCTCTCATAGATATTCCTGCATTATTGATTAAAATATCTATTCCTCCAAATTGATTAATAGTGGATTCAATGAACATTTTACAATCATTGTAATTGCTCACATCTGCAACCATGCAGAGCAGTGGTTCTTTGCTATGCCTAAGTTGTAGGTCATATAATTTATCCTGCGTTCTGGAGCAAGTGGCAATTTTTGCTCCCATTGGGAGAAGTAATTCTATTAGGGCTTTTCCAATTCCGTCGCTTCCGCCGGTTATAGCCACTACTTTATTTGTAAAAAAGTTACTCATATAATGTAATTAAAGCAAAAATAAGTGACTTGTAGCCTCAATTGCAAAGAAATGTTGCTTTTATGTGGGAATAAAGAGGGAAATCTTTCTCAAAAAAATTTGATACAATATTTTTTTGCCTTATTTTTGCAATCCCTTTAAAAAGGACAGGAGAATTGGTAGCTCAGTTGGTAGAGCAATACACTTTTAATGTATGGGCCCTGGGTTCGAGTCCCAGCCAGTTCACAAGGAAGGTTTTACAGAAATGTAAAACCTTTTTTTATGTGGGTAGTCTAAGTACTTATTGTCTGATTTGGATAATGCTATTTAATTAAATTCAATAACGAAATCATTTGAATCTGGTTTATTGCTAGAATCGAATCCCTCTTTATTGTAAACTCCTTTTTGAAAATAGGCAGGGTTCTCTTGGTGCAACCTTTTGTTCATAAATGATATTTCATAAATACATAAGCTTTCTAATACGTCACTAAAATGACTGTAATTATTTGCGTGGATATGAGTAATGTAAAAATGTTTTTTTAATGCTTCTATTATTTCTATAAACTTACTCTGCATTACATCTATATCATGAAATTCAATAACCATTCCTGAGATAGCATCACTATGCATTAAGATGTCTTGATAAATTCTATATTCGTCACCCTCAATATCAATTTTTAAAAAATAAGAATCGCCTTTGGTGTAATTTTTTCGAATTATATCATTTAGTTTAATTGTGGTTGGCTTATTTGATACAAATTCTTTTAAAAACGTAACATTACTTTTCGAAGTGATTTTTTTAAAACTTAAAAAAGTGAAAAAATCTGCGTAAGATTTTTTCAAATGAGATATAAAAAAGGATCCTGTTAAACTTTTTATAATAAATTTTAATGAGACGATTTCTATAAGGTCGATTAAGAAAATCTTTAGAAAAATCTTTTTACTAACGCTCCCATCATACATCATTACTGTATTTGAAGAATAGGTTAAAAAGCTTTCTTCAAATGACCAATCGTTATTAATGCCAAGGCTAATGAGCTTAACATCTTTTAATGAGCGCTCGTTTACAACATACCCTCCATCGTGCTTTCTTCCTAGTCTTACCAGGTCGTCTGTTATTATAGGTCTTATATTGTTTAAGAAAGTACTCATGAGTGGTAAGTTGAATAATGTAGTGTAATATACATAAATAGGAATCTAGCGTGCAAAAAATAGAATACTTAGTTATTGTTGATCTTTACAACTGATTTATTACACTGAAATTATACAGTTTATTTTTACTGAAATTTAGTGCTTTTTTTAAGGGGGGGGGTATTATCCGATTGCATTTTGTCATAAATTGCATAAAATTTAAATCCTCATCAAAATCCTATTACAATGAAAAGGCAACTCTTTTTTGCGGTAGTGTTCTGTTTATTGTCTTTTATTACTAACGCGCAGTTTACACTAACTGAGGGTTTTGAATCTGTCCCACCTTCCAATTGGATCATCACTAATAATAGCAATCCCTCAGGGACATCTAGTTGGTTTCAGGGGAATATTCCACGTCCATTTGGCCCTAAAGTTGGGGTTGGTTACATCGCTGCAGATGTAAACAATACTTCTGATGCAGTGGTGGGAACTATTAGTGATTGGTTGATTAGCCCTGTTATTAAGATTGTAAATGGTGCATCTTTTACATTTTACACTCGAACAGCTACAAATGCATACCCCGATAGATTGGAAATTCGAATGAGTACCAATGGCGCTAGTTCAGATGTAGGTATATCAGAAACCAGTGTAGGAGATTTTACTACTAAATTATGTGATATCAATCCCACTTACGTTTCAACAGGAGGAACAACTTGCGGGGGAGGATATCCTTCAAGATGGACTCAATATTCTATAACTATTTCCGGTGTGTCATCTTGCACTGATGGAAGAATAGCATTTAGATATTTTGTTGAAAATGGAGGTGTGTTAGGTCCTAATTCTGAATATATAGGCATAGATGAATTTAGTTATTCGAGCACTTGTGCGCTTCCTGTTTCTTTAATCAGTTTTACAGGAATGAACGAAGGGGAGCATATTAAACTCAATTGGGCAACCTCTTCAGAGTCTAACAGTCAGCAATTTGATGTATTAAAAAGTATCAATGGCACTCAATTTGAAAAAATTGGCTCTGTAAATGCAATGGGATTTTCTAATACTATAACCAACTATGATTTAATAGATGATCATCCATTTGCAGGCGAAAATTATTATCAATTAAAACAAATTGATCAATCGGGAGTATACAAGCTTTCTAATATAATCATGGTTAGAAAGGCAAGTTCCAGTAAAGATTTTTCAGCTTATATTGTAGAAAATCCTGTAGGTAATGAGTGTGTAGTTAGTTATAATAATTTAAGTTCTACTAAATTAGAGGGTCGCGTATTAGATATCTATGGAAGAACCATTCAAAAGATTATTTTAAATAATTTGAATATTGGGGCAGGGGGATTAAAAATTCCTGTTAGTAATTTGGTGCCAGGAAATTATATTATCAAATTAACCACTGCAACAAATACGAATGCTATTTTGAGATTTGTCAAAAGGTAAATACTTCTTTTTTATATCACCATTAGGCCACAGCCTCTGATGTCAGCATTTTCTAGCCGGCCTAGAATTTCAAAACTTTCATCTGGGTATAATTTGCCCCTATCATCTGTTGCAATAAATGAGCAGCTGTACACATTTGCCAAATCAATCACATTTACGTCTCCAATAAGGGGATTGTTATTATGGATAAGTATTTCAAGTGGATCATCTTCAGCACGCAATAATATTTTCATCCAGGGTGGGCAATTAAAAAGCCTGTTTTCTTTTGAATAGGCTTGTGATAACAATTCAGTCATGCCATATTCCGAATGTATATTCAATGTGTCTAAATTTTTACTTAACTGCTCATGAAGGGCTTGTTTGCTTATTTCCTTGCTCCGTCCTTTCATGCCACCTGTTTCCATAACGAGGGTGTTTTTTAATTGCATTGGAAATTGTTCTGAAAAGTCAAGCAATGCATAAGACACTCCAATTAACAATGTAGGCTGTTTGTTTTTTTCATTTTCTAATAACGTAGCATGAAGTTTTTCAAAATCATATAAATAGAATCCGCTACTTGGGTGCTTGCTTTCTTTTATTAGATGATCAACCATGTGCACCAACGAAGAATTTTTTCTTTCTAAATAAGAAGGTAGTAAACCAATAATACACCACTCATTTGCATTTCCATAAAACCTTTCAAAAGTTTTCATGAAGCTTTCTTTGTATATAGATAGGTCTTTAATAAGATGTTTGCTATTGGAGGACCCGGTAGTACCACTGCTTTCAAAAATTGCTTCAGGGGTAAAAGAAGTGCTTACTACGTCTTTGCTTTTGAAGAATTGGATGGGTAAAAAAGGAATTGTATCAATTGATTGAATGTTGTCTACATTTATATGTAGCGCATCACAATATGCCTTGTAGAGTAAGTTGTGGGAATACTGAAATTTGAAAATGTCTAATGCTAATGGCTCAAACTGACTAGGTGAAACCTTGAAGATTTCATTTTTTAAACCCATTCCAGTAGAAAAATCAGCCATTTGTATGTATTATATTGTCTTTTTAAAGATGGTTATATCGAAATGGTTGTGTAAATTTGGATACAACTTATTAAGATGACAGTTCGTATTTTATTTATCCTCTCTGCTTTATTTCTTATTTCATGCAACAAGGATAAATATACCTCAGCTCCTCAGATTACATTCAAATCAATTAATCCGAATGTTTGGATAAGTGACAATCCGAGTCAAACAGATGGTCCTATTTTAACGCTCCATTTAACTGATGCTGAAGGAGATTTCGGATTTCAAGTAGACAAAGATACGTCATACGTGTATTTGAAAACGTATTTAAACAACGATCCTATTTCTAGTAATGAAGCGGATGATTCATTACAATTCCCCGACTTAACGGGTATAGACCGTAAGAATTTAAGTGTGGACGTAAACGTATTATTGACGCAAGCGCTCGTTTTTTCTGCTAGACCAAGGCCTTTCACTGATACATTAACATTTGATGTGTTTGTAAAAGATTTTGCTAAACATAAAAGCAATGTTATAAGAACGGCTACGCCTGTATATTATTTTTCTCCATAATGCAATGGTTTAAATTTTTTCTTTCACATTCAATTTTCGTTTCATTTTGTGCGGCAGGGTTATCCTATCAGTCTTTTGCTTTGTTGGGCATTCCTGTTGATATTAATATTTTAATCATTGTTTTTTGTTCTACACTGGCCAGTTATAATTTTTATTGGCTGATTGCAAAATATTATTTCTATCATTCAAATAAGATTGGTTCTTTCTTTTATAAAAATATTTCAAATATTGTATTGTTTGGAATTGCTTCTATTGCTACATTATTAGAATTGTGCAATAATTCTCGTTTACTTTCGTTGATAATTATTGCTACTTTACTTACGTTGTTGTATAGTTTGCCTTTATGGCCAATCAAGCAAACGCGATTCTTTCGTCAAGCAGGTTTTTTAAAAACATTCTTATTGGCTTTCACTTGGTCATTTGTGACAGTTTTGTTGCCCGCACATGCTATTATCTTTATTAATCCTTTTTTTATTTTACAACTTTTCTTCATTCGCTTTAGTTTTATGCTGATGCTTGTTCTCATTTTTGATACAAGAGATGTTGTGATTGACAAGCTGTATTTATTGCATTCTCTCGCCACTGATTTTTCTCCTCGTATGATTACGATCATCATGGGAAGTTTGTTTGTGTTATATAATGGCAGTGTATCAATTTTTATGCTACAGCCAGGGAATATCGGCCATGGTATTGCACTGGCTTCTGTAGGAATAGCAACTATTGCATTGTATTTTGTGTCATTAAAAAAGCGTGGATACTATTTTTACTATTTTTTGATTGATGGCCTCATGCTATTTTCAGCATTGGCTACTTTTATGGCAACTATTTAGTTAAATTTGTTTAATAATTCATTCAGCTATGGCAAAGACAAGTAAAAAGAAAACAGTATTAAATGAAACCTCTTATGTTTTTTTAAAAAATTATATCAACAATCCATCTCCCACTGGTTTTGAAAGCAGCGGACAAAAATTATGGATGGAGTACTTACGACCCAATGTAGATGAAATGTTTACGGATCCTTACGGTACTGCCGTTGGTGTAATCAATCCTTCAGCTCCTTTTAAAGTGGTAATAGAAGCTCATGCCGATGAGATTAGTTGGTTTGTAAATTATGTTTCTGCTGAGGGGTTAATTTATCTTAAAAGAAATGGGGGCGTAGATCATCAGATTGCTCCTTCTATGAGAGTGCTGATTCATGGTAAAAAAGGAATCGTAAAAGCTGTCTTCGGTTGGCCTGCAATTCATACTCGTATGGGCAATGCAGAAAAGGAACCTCAGCCAAAAGTTGACAATCTTTTCCTGGATTGTGGGGCTCGTAGTAAAAAAGAAGTGGAAGCGCTCGGTATCCATATTGGAGCGGTGGCCACTTATGAAGAAGGATATGATGAATTGGCTCATGGATTTTTAATTGGAAGAGCTTTTGATAATAGAATAGGAGGTTTCATGATTGCAGAAGTTGCCCGATTGTTAAAAGAAAATAAGAAAAAGCTTCCTTTTGCTTTATATGTGGTAAATGCTGTACAAGAAGAGATTGGATTAAGAGGTGCAGAAATGATTGCACGTAGAATTAAACCCAATGTTGCCATCATTACGGATGTTACGCATGATAGCACTACTCCTATGATTAATAAAATAGTGGAGGGAGATTGTAGTTGTGGAAAGGGGCCTTCACTTTGTTATGGTCCGGCGGTACACAATAAGCTACTTGATTTTGTACAGGATATTGCACAAAAAAGTAAAATACCTGTTCAGTTAAGGGCCGTGAGTAGAAGTACGGGAACGGATACTGATTCTTTTGCATATGCAAATGAAGGCTGCCCTTCGGTATTGATTTCTATTCCCCTAAGGTATATGCATACTACAGTAGAAATGATTCACAAAGACGACATTGAAAATACGATCAAGCTTATGTACGAATCAATATTAGCACTCACTCCCAAAACAAATCTTAGTTATTTTAAATAGCATTAAGATTGAAGCATTTGGTGGGATAAAATAATTTTTATGGAGGATACGTTTAGTAAGTACTTGAGGTTATTGGGGAATATTTTTTTTACGTTCGTTGTATTCATTATTGCGATGGCAATAATTTTATTTTCGCTTAGACTGATGTTTGGCTTACTTGATCAGCTTCCTTGGTTTACTTATTTGTATATGTTGCTGATGTTATTAATCCCAGGAGCCTTATTTATTAGTGTGCTGTTGATTTATTTTATTCGAACCAAATCGCATCCTTCAAAAGTTAGCAGAATCGTTTCCTATGTTATTTTTTCAATGCTATTGCTTACTTGGGGCGTTTTTTTAGTAATTGATTTGGGTACTTTTTTCAAGAACGGTTATTCGGATATTGGTAAATACTATAGCTATAACCTCTTGTTTCTAGTTGTCAATGTAGGGTCGATATTTTTTACAGGTGTTTTTCAAGCCCTTTCTACTCAAAAAGAAAAAGATTGGATGGAAAAGCATCTTCAATAAAAGATTCTTACACTAATGCCAACTCCAATACCTGTTGCATGGTTTTTATATAATGGAATTTGATGCCGCTTATAAATCGCTGATTGATTTCTTCTACATCTTTTTCGTTTTGTGCGCACATAATAATCTCTTTTATTCCCAATCTCTTTGCAGCAAGCACTTTTTCTTTTATACCTCCCACTGGTAATACTTGACCACGCAAAGTAATTTCTCCTGTCATGGCTAAATAGGGTTTTATTTTTCTTCCAGTAAAAGCACTTGCAAGAGCTGTCATCATAGTAATTCCAGCGCTTGGGCCATCTTTTGGGACCGCACCTTCTGGAACATGTATATGGATGTTTTTTGAAGCGAAAAGACCAGCATCTATTCCTACTTTTTTTGCATTGGCTTGAATCCAAGTGTAGGCAGTTGAAGCGCTTTCTTTCATCACATTTCCTAAGTTTCCTGTAAGCTTTAATTCGCCTTTCCCTTCACTCAATTGTGCTTCAATAAACAGGATATCTCCTCCAACATATGTCCAGGCCAATCCCACTGCTACGCCAGGCATATTTGACATTTTATATAATTCATTGCTGTATCGAGATCGACCAAGTATTTTTTCTATATCATTAGAGGTGATGGTGGCTTTTAATTTGCCTTTCATTACAAGTTCTTTTGCCTCATAACGCATAACGCTTGCCAACAATCTGTCCAATTCTCTAACACC
Organism: Chitinophagaceae bacterium; assembly: GCA_947447485.1. GTDB lineage: Bacteria > Bacteroidota > Bacteroidia > Chitinophagales > Chitinophagaceae > Ferruginibacter. The sequence continues at coordinate 19,297 of CANFJP010000004.1, read as the reverse complement.
ACTTTCTCTTGTGTAGTCAGATATTATTCTTTCTAAAACAGCTTCGCCTATTTTAAAATTTGCCTCTTTCAATCCATGCATTTCTTTTTGCTTTGGAATAAGATGTTGTTTGGCTATTTCTATTTTTTCTTCAATGGCATATCCGCTCAAATCAATTATTTCAAGTCTGTCTCTCAAGGCAGGTTGAATATTATTAATATTATTTGCAGTGGCGATAAACAACACTTTACTTAAATCGTATTCTAATTCAAGATAGTTATCGTAAAAAGTATTGTTTTGTTCTGGATCTAGTACTTCAAGCAGTGCAGAAGAAGGGTCGCCCCGATGATCGCTTCCAACTTTATCAATTTCATCAAGAATCATCACGGGGTTGCTTGTTTTAGTTTTTCTGATAGACTGAATGATTCTTCCTGGCATAGCACCAATGTATGTTTTACGGTGTCCACGAATTTCACTTTCATCATGTAATCCGCCAAGACTTACTCTAATGTATTTTCTATTTATTGCTGCTGCAATGCTTTTACCAAGACTAGTTTTTCCAATTCCGGGAGGTCCAATGAAGCATAAAATAGGACTTTTCATATCTCCTTTTAATTTCAACACTGCTAGATATTCTAGAATGCGACCTTTTATTTTGTCCATTCCGTAATGATCTTTATCAAGTATCTTCTTCGCCTTTTTTAAATCATATGAGTCCTCTGTGCATTCATCCCATGGAAGATCAAGCAATAGGTCTAGATGATTGTATACAACAGAATAATCAGGAGTAGAAGGGTGCATTCTTTCTAGTTTTTCTATTCCTTTGGTAAACATTTCCTTTGCAGATGTAGGCCATTTTTTTGTTTCGGCCTTTTTTATCATGTCTTTTAATTCTGCTGCATTTTCTCCTCCTAGCTCATCTTTGATGGCTTTCATCTGTTGTTGTAAAAAATAATCTCTTTGCTGCTTATCGAGTTCGGCTCTTGTTTTATTGGTGACTTTGTTTTTTAATTCAGCATACTGCAATTCTGTATGCATTAAATTCATCAGCAATTCACCTCGTTCTTTTATATTGTTAATTTCAAGTAATTGTTGTTTCTGTTTTAAGTCGCAGTTTAAATTACTGCTTACAAAATGAATTAAGAAAGAGGGATTTTCGATATTTTTCAAAATGATGGCTGCCTCACTTGGAAGGTTAGGGGAGAGGCTTACTATTTGAGCAGCAAGATCTTTTATACTGCTAATCATCGCATTAAAATCTGCATCGTTTGAAGGCTTTTCTTCTTCAAATAGTTTTACTCTTGCTTTAAAATAAGGGTCATCTGTGGTAATTTCTTCTATTGTAAAACGCTTGCGGCCTTGAATAATAACTGTAGTGCCCCCATCTGGCATTTTTATGAGCTTCACAATTTTTGCGATGGTTCCAATTTGTTCTAAATCTGTTGCGGTGGGCTCTTCAATGGTACTGTCTTTTTGCGCGACTACTCCTACCAATTTGTCAGATTTATACGAATCTGTCACCGCCTTTATGCTTTTATCTCTCCCTACTGTAATTGGAATCACTACACCAGGGAATAAAACAGTATTTCTCAATGGTAGAATGGGCAATTCAGCGGGCATCTGCTCTAGGTCTGCATTGGATTGGTCTTCTTCATTAAGGGGAATAATGGGCATAAACTCCATTTCATCTTCATTTCCCTGCATAAAAATATTTTTATTCATAGTTTCTTGTTATAAAGTCAATTTGGCAAAATTAAACAGTAAATCGGGTATTTTTTATGGAACTTATAATAGACAACTATAATGCCGAAATAGGCAATCCGATGTCTTATATATGCTTATTTAGTGTTTATCAATTAATTTTGCTTCAAATGGATATATCCTGTTCAATTTTTGAGGCAGACATCTTTAAAAAGATTTCAAAAGCAGCGGAGTCAATTCAAATTGATTGCTATGTGATTGGCGGGTTTGTACGAGATAAAATCCTTGAAAGAGAAACAAAGGACATCGACATTGTTTGTGTAGGAGATGGAATTGAATTAGCGCATGCAGTGGCTAGTTCGTTTAGTCCTGTTCCACAAGTTAATTTTTTTAAGAATTTTGGCACAGCACAAATAAAAATATTGGATCCTGAGGGATGTGTACTTGAAATTGAATTTGTGGGTGCCAGAAAAGAAAGCTACCATTATGATAGTAGAAATCCAACAGTTACTCCTGGTAGTCTTGTAGATGATCAAAATAGAAGAGATTTTACTGTTAATGCATTAGCCATTAGTTTAAATAAAGCGGATTTCGGAAAACTAATAGATCCTTTTGGAGGCGTGAATGATATTAAAAATAAAATCATTAAAACGCCGCTTACTCCTGCTGAAACTTTTAGTGATGATCCGCTACGAATGATGAGGGCAATCCGTTTTGCTACGCAACTTGGTTTTACGATTGAAGAACAAACATTGCTTTCTATTAATGCGATTGCTCAAAGAATTAAAATCATCAGTAAAGAAAGAATTGCTGATGAATTGAATAAGATATTGCTTTCGGCAAAGCCTTCCATAGGATTTGATTTATTATATAAGACAGGTTTATTAGAAATTATTTTCCCTCAAATGATAGATTTGGTTGGTGCTGAATACATTGATGGGATGGGGCATAAAGACAATTTTTATCATACCCTTCAAGTGGTGGATAATATTGCTGAAAATACCCAAGATATTTGGTTGAGATGGGCGGCTGTGTTGCATGATATCGCAAAGCCCGCTACGAAAAAATTTGAAGAGGGGCATGGCTGGACTTTCCATGGTCATGAAGTGGTGGGCGGCAGAATGGTGCCTAAGATTTTTACTCAATTGAAGCTTCCTCAAAACGAGAAGATGAAGTTTGTTAGAAAAATGGTAGAAATGCACCTAAGGCCAATTGGTCTTACTAAAGAAAATATAACGGATGCCGCTGTACGAAGATTGATTTTTGATGCGGGAGATGACCTTGAAGCATTATTTGTTCTTTGTAAGGCGGATATTACTTCTAAGAACAAACAAAAAGTAAAAAGATATTTAGAGAACTTTGAAATGGTGATGCAGCGGTGCGAAGAAGTAGAAGCGAAAGATAATATCAGAAATTGGCAGCCTCCCATTACAGGAGAAATGATTATGGAGTATTTTAAACTTCCGGAAGGCCGTATTGTAGGTACTATAAAAAATGCTATCAGAGAAGCTATTCTTGATGGAAATATCCCGAATGAGTATCAAGCGGCCCATCGCTTTATGGTGGAACAAGGCCGTGCGCTTGGTTTACAATCATAAGGCAGGCGCAATTCCCGTTTTCTGTTTACTTATAGACATGTAATCAATTTCTATTATTTAATATTAATACTCCTTTCTACTCTTGGGGTAAATTGATAAATTACTTACATTTGAGAATGGCAATTTTGAAATTTAGAATTTACTGGGAAGAAGACGAAAGTATTTACCGTGATATTGTAATTAAACATATGCAAACGTTCTTCGATTTGCATGCTGCAATTTTAAAAAGTTACGAATTTGACAATAAGCATGCGGCAACTTTTTATAAAAGCAATGATGCGTGGCTTCGTGGAAGAGAGATTACCCTAGAAAAATATGATAAGGAATACAAGGCAGATCCATTGATCATGAATGAAGTGAATATTGGCAGCCAGATTGCAGACCCGAATCAAAAATTCATTTATCAGTATGACTTTAATAAGAACTGGCAATTCATGGTAGAGCTTATTAATGTAGACAAAGAAGAAAATAAAAAACTTGAATATCCTAGTTGTGTTAGAGTAGAAGGGATAGGTCCTTCACAATATGGCACACAAGGAATTATAGATAGCAGACTCGCGGAAATGGAAGAAAAATATGATTTACAACCCGATGCTATGAAAGATGGATATGGTCAAGAGGGCGATGACGACGATTCGGTTGAAGAAACAGATGAATCGGATGAGTCGATGACTGATGAGTTAAATGAGTTTTAGTTTATCGCTTAGTACAAATCCATTCTTCCTTATTTATAATTAAAGTATTCTCTGAACGCTCCATCTTTTAAGCGAAAATTTTCCATTGAGTATTTAAATGCTTATTACAACTGAAATTAACTTTTGAAAAAGACTGTAATTATAATTGCTGGCCCTACTGCTGTTGGTAAAACCAACATCGCAATAGACGTGGCCAATTTTTTCTCTACATCTATTATTTCTGCAGACAGCAGGCAATGTTATAAGGAATTAAATATTGCTGTAGCCAAACCAACGACTGATCAGTTAACAAGCATTCAACACTATTTTATAAATACGCATTCAATACACGATCATATTACTGCGGTAGATTTTGAAAAGTATGCTCTTCAATCAGTAAATAAAATATTTGAAAAGAATGATATTGCTGTGATGGTTGGTGGTACCGGTTTGTACATAAAGGCATTTTGTGATGGCCTAGATGAAATTCCTTTGGTCCCGATCGATACTAGAAATTATATTAGAGAACAATATAATAAAAATGGCATCGATTGGCTCATAAAAGAAATTGAAAGGGAAGATCCGCTTTATGCCAACGAAGGAGAAATGCAAAATCCTCAACGAATGATGAGGGCTTTGGAGGTGATACTAACTGCTGGAAATTCTATTATACATTTTCAAACAAATCAAAAAGTAAACAGAGATTTTGAGGTCATTAAAATTGGTTTAGAAATGCCTCGGGAGGAGTTGAATAATAACATAAACACAAGAGTTGACGAAATGGTAACAGCAGGATTGGTGAATGAAGCTGAATTGTTGGTTCCTTTAAAGTCTTTGAATGCTCTTCAAACGGTAGGGTATCAGGAATTGTTTGATTTTTTCGACTATAAAATTTCATTGGCTGATTCCATTAGTCAAATCAAACAGCACACAAGACAGTATGCCAAGCGTCAGATGACTTGGTTTAAAAAAGACAATCTTTTCGATTGGTTTGCCCCCCATTCAAACCAATTAATCCCCTTTATTGAACAACGATTAGCAGATTAGGGTAAAATGTAAGATTTAACCCTCAATGTTTAAAAGGATTGTAAATTGAAGTTGTTACTTTTGTACATCTTTTGGTGCAATGTTATTGTTACTAAATGATTGTTTTGATAAATAATAAATATGAGCAAAGAACTTACAACAAGGGCCGCAGATTATTCACAGTGGTACAATGATTTGGTGATAAAAGGAGAATTGGCCGATCATTCGGCTGTTCGTGGATGCATGGTTATCAAGCCATATGGATATGCATTGTGGGAGAATATGAGAGATCAGTTGGATCGTATGTTTAAGGAGACAGGTCATGTAAATGCATACTTTCCTTTGTTTGTTCCTAAAAGTTTATTTGAAGCAGAAGAAAAAAATGCAGAAGGATTTGCAAAAGAGTGCGCGATCGTAACGCATTATCGATTGAAAAATGATCCTGATAATAAAGGGAAATTAATAGTAGATCCAGAAGCTAAATTAGAAGAAGAGTTAATCATCAGGCCAACAAGCGAAGCAATCATTTGGAATACATATAAAGGTTGGATACAATCTTATCGCGATCTTCCTATTTTAATAAATCAATGGGCCAATGTAGTTCGTTGGGAAATGCGTACAAGACTTTTTTTACGTACGGCAGAATTTTTATGGCAAGAAGGGCATACCGCACATGCTACAAAAGAAGAGGCGGTGGATGAAACCAAAAAAATGCTAGAGGTGTATGCTGAATTTGTAGAAAACTATATGGCAGTGCCTGTGATTAAAGGAGTTAAAACAGCCAATGAAAGATTTGCAGGAGCAGAAGAAACCTATTGTATAGAAGCATTGATGCAAGATGGAAAAGCATTGCAAGCGGGTACCTCTCATTTCCTTGGACAGAATTTTGCCAAAGCTTTTGATGTACAATTTCTAAATAAAGAAAATAAAAAAGAATATGTGTGGGCAACGAGCTGGGGGGTTTCCACTCGATTGATTGGCGCGCTTATCATGGCTCATAGCGATGATCAAGGTTTGATTATGCCTCCAAAAATTGCACCGTTGCAAGTAGTGATTGTGCCGATTTATAAAGGCGAAGAAAGCAAAAGTGTGATTGATGATAAAGTAGCGAGCATTATAAAAGAACTAAAGGCCTTGGGTATTTCTGTAAAATATGATAACAGCGATCATGCTCGTCCGGGATGGAAGTTTGCAGAATACGAATTGAAAGGCGTTCCTGTTAGAATAGCACTTGGCTTAAGAGACATAGAAAACAATGTAGTAGAATTGGCAAGAAGAGATACCAAAGAAAAGAAATCGGTTGCCATAGAAGGATTGGGTACCTATGTAAAATTGCTGTTAGAAGATATCCAGCAAAATATTTATAATAGAGCTTTGGCATTTAGAAATGAAAATATCAGAGAAGCCAATACATGGGATGAATTTGTTAGCCTCCTAGATACCAAAGCCGGATTTGTTTCGGCCCATTGGGATGGAAGTAGTGAGACAGAAGATAAAATTAAAGAACAAACCAAAGCTACGATTCGTTGCATTCCACTCAATAATAAACAAGAGGCAGGGAAATGTGTTCTCACTGGAAATCCAAGCACTCAAAGGGCATTATTTGCTAGGGCTTACTAATTGATTATCAATTTACTATCGATTTTATTTTAATTATTACTTTGAACAAAAAAGGATCATATCGGCAGAAGCATATGGCCAAAAATGGCGAGGGTAATGAAGTGGAAATTGAAAAAAAGCCATTCGTAAAAATCAGTGACGAAATAAAATCTTCATTCGAATCAGGAAAAGTATTGCTGATTGATAAGCCTTTGCATTGGACTTCTTTTGATGCAGTTAGGAAAATCCGAAGTGTTATTCAAATTAAGAAAGTAGGCCATGCAGGCACTTTAGATCCGCTGGCTTCAGGCTTGCTTATTATTTGCACAGGAAAATTCACTAAAAGTATCAACGAGTTTATGGCTCAAGAAAAAGAGTATACAGGATCATTTACATTAGGTGCTGTTACTCCCACTTTTGATTTAGAAAGCACTCCAGAAAAACCAAAGGACATCTCAGGCATATCAATAGAGCATATTCATCTCGCCACAAAGAAATTCATTGGAGAGATTCAGCAATTGCCCCCCATTTATTCTGCCATTAAAAAGAAAGGAACTCCATTGTATGAACTTGCAAGAAGAGGCGAGGAAGTAGAGTTGCAGCCGAGAACTATTTTTATAAAATCGTTTGACATTACTTCAATAGAGCTTCCATTGGTTTTTTTTAAAATCACCTGCTCTACTGGCACCTATATCCGAAGCATTGCAAATGACATGGGCATTGAATTAGGTTGTGGAGCTTATTTGAGTTCATTAAGAAGAACAAGAATTGGTCAATGTAAAGTAGAGGATGCTTTAGGAATAGAGGCGTTTATGGCTACTCTTGAAAAAAACGCTACTAGCGAATAGTTGTTAACTAAAAAGAATAGCCTATTCCTATAGTGAAATTAAAGTTTTCATATCTCCACTTTCTATATTCGTCATCCACTCCTTTGGTAAATATTTTCTTAAACATATTATCCAGTCCAATTGAAGGAGCTTTCCATCCATCATTTATGTAAAACAATTCAGGTCTTTTGAATCTAAATCCAAAATCGAGTCGTACAACAAAATAACTAAAGTCGAGTCGCAGTCCTGTTCCTGCAGCAACACCTAATTGCCGATACATATTTTTTATTTTAAATTGCGAGCTATCAGCACTTCCATCAATGTTGGTATTTTTTACATTCCAAATATTTCCAATATCAGCAAACAGCGCTCCTCTTAATGTTAGCGTATTTGGAATGATTCGAGCAATGTCATATCGGTATTCTATATTGCCTTCAAATTGCATGTCTCCTGTTCTATCATTGAATATGGTTTGAGTAGAAGAGAATGGTATCAAAGGTCTTCCACCTGGCCCCATACCCCTTACTGGCCAAGCCCTCATACTATTGCTGCCTCCTCCAAAGTATTGCTTGAAAAAGGGCAGGGTTCGGTTGGTGTCGCTTCCCAATAAGGGTATTCCCACTCCAAAAAATCCACGAAAAGCAAGAGAAGTTTTTTGATATTTGATGGTATGCTTAATTTCTGCATCTACTTTAATATATCTTCTTTTGTATTTATTTAACACAGGCATCAAGCCCCAGGTTAATCCAGATTCTTCCAAATTAAATCTTGTAGAAAATTCTTTAGATAAACTATTGGGATGAGGTAAGTTGGTTAATGTTTTTGAAAATCCAAGATTCATCCCTGCAACAAATGCAGTGTTGTAAGAGAATTTTAAAAACGGATTTTCATTTACGATTGTCCTAAAGCTATCACTTTGATTGAGAAGATTGCTAAATTCTGCATTCAAGGGAGACCATGTCCACTTCCAATTTTTTTTGTTCGTACCAGTCCAGCCAAAACTACTTTTAACAGATTGTAATTCAAATAAATTCAGCCTGGTATTTTTTGTAACCCCTAGATTTATAAAAGTTTCGCCATTTTTATCCTCTTTGCTTCTATTGAATAATTTTGGTATTTGAGGAAAAAGCAATCTTGGGAACGAGGTAATGTTATTGTAGCCTAATTCATTCGAATTGATGAATTTCCCATTAGAACCACCGCTGCCATTATTGAATTCAATACCTGCTCTGATATTGTGTGTCATCTTTATTGCTTCTTTGGCAAGATTTCTATTTACAAGCGAAATATTGCCCGATAGACCAAAAAGATTTCCTGCCAACACATTGCTGGTATTGCTTGAAGCAGAATAGCTAAGTTCCAACGCTGCTTCAAATCCATACTTTTTTGCTGGGGTCATTTCGATAACAATGTCTATTAAATTATTGGTGTTGGGAACTTCAATTATTTGAATGTTGACTGTTTGCCAAACACCTGCTTTAGATAAATTATATAGGGTGTTATAATATTCTTGCTGCTTAAATACCTCTCCAGCTTTTAAGGTGATGTTTCTACTGAATAGCTTATTTTTAAACAGCTCATTGTGACATCTAACAATAAAGTCTTTGGTGAATGATTGATGAATTGTAGTCGTGTCTTTAAAATCATCTCCCAATCTGAAGTCTGGTGAAACATAAATATGGTGTATAAAATATTTATTTAAACGGGTTGTATCAGTAGGCGGATTTAATACAATGGCGAGCCTAATTTGTGGCGAATCTTTTTTCTGTTGTGCTTCTGCAATCAATCGAAGCTGTTCAAATGGATCGTCGTTTATTGATGTAAGTGCTTCAATAGAAGTATCGCCTCTCACTTTTAATTCAGCAGCAGTAAATTTATAATAGCCATTGTTTCGAAAACTATCTACCAGTCTATTCAATTCAGTGAGAACAAGGGTTTTGGTAATGGGCTCGTCCTTTTTTAAATAAGAATCTGCTTGAAATTTAACTGCATATTCCTGGAGCTCTTTTTTCCTTAGTTGGTAATTGATTTTAGTTATCAATGTAGGCATCCCTGCATCAACTAAATAATGAACTGTTATTTTTTTATTAGAGCTATCTGTATGGTAATTAACTTTCGCATTATAATATCCCATATGAAACAAAGAAGCTTGCATATTGCTTGCAGAGGCAATGGAATAATTACTATCATATACTATTGGCTTATTAATAATATTTAATACAACCAGCTTTCTACTTGTTTTAACCTTGGCGCTGTCATCTAATTGGCCATATAATCTTTGAATTAATAAAGTTCGAGCTGCTTTTGTAAATTTTCCTCCCTTAACTTCGATGTTGTTTTTGTATAGGTAGTATTTCCCTTTGGGGGCTTTTTTGACAAAAGGTTTGCCACAAGCTGCTATCGCAAACAATAAAATAAACCCCAGTCGGGATAAGTTTTTTGTATTTTTTAAAAAATAAGCAGACATAATTAAACAGACATGTTAAGTAAAAATTCTATCAAATATATTCAAAGTTTGCAGCACAAAAAATTTAGAGATGAATACAACGTTTTTGTAGCAGAAGGGCCAAAGTTGGTAAATGAGTTACTAAACACCCATTCGTTCGTCTGCAGGAATGTTTTTGCTGTGGAAGAATGGGTTGATATGCTGAATGATGCAACAAAACTTTCACTTGGTAGTAAGCTTGAAGTTGTATTGGATTTTGAACTGGCTAAAATTGCCTCGTTTGCTACTCCTAATAATGTGGTGGCGGTCTTTGAAAAGAAAATAATCAATGATTCCTATCAGCCGAAAGGACGTATAACATTGTTATTGGATGATATTCAGGATCCGGGGAATTTCGGAACAATTATTAGAACGGCAGATTGGTTTGGAATCACTCACATCGTTTGCTCAAACAATACAGTAGATATGTATAATAGCAAAGTGGTTCAAAGTACCATGGCGAGTTTGGCTAGGGTAAATGTGATATATACAGATTTGACATCATGGATGTTGAAAAATGTGGGGGTTAAAAAATATGCTACCACTCTTAACGGAAATCCTCTTGGAAATGTAAAGGGAATTAAAGAAGCAATGATTATTATAGGAAATGAAGCAAATGGAATTTCCGAAGCTGTTTTGCAATTGGCTGATGAAAATATAACGATCCCGAAATGGGGCCAAGCAGAATCATTGAATGCAGCGGTTGCCACTGGAATTATTTTACATGCATTCAAACAATAGGATTACCTGAATTGAATCGCTTTTACAGGAGAAATCTTTTTGATAAGTATCGTGGGGATAATGAGTGTAACGAAGCAAATCAGTAAAGTAACAATGTCTACTATTAATACTTGCCACCAAACAATCACTGCACTAGCTTCTGACATAAAATAGGCTTCTTCATTAAGCTTGATAAATCCTGTCTTCTGTTGTAGCCAGCAAATGCCAATACCGATAATGGTTCCAATAATGATGCCCATCACCGCAATGAACGTTGTGTTATAGAGAAACACTTGTTGTATTCTCCAATTGCTTGCCCCCACAGCCTTTAATATGCCTGTCATTTTTGTTCTTTCAAGCACCAATATAATCAAGCAAGTAATTAGATTGACTGAAGCGATGATCATCATGATAAACAATAAAATATTTTTTAGTTGACCTTGAAGATTTAACCAGTCGAAAATATTGGGGTAGATTTCTTTGATGCTCCTGCTGTACCATGATTGAGGCAATCCATTGTAAACAATATTCGATACGCTGTCTGTTTTTTTATAATCTTTTAGGAATATTTCATATCCTCCAATCTGGTTGATTTTCCAGTTATTCAGTCTTCTAATGAGATTGATATCGCATAGTGAAAAATTCTTATCATATTCTTCAATTCCTGATTTATACATTCCTACAACCGCTAATCTTCTGGCTGATTTACTACCGTCTTCTCTAAAAAAGAAAACAAGTAGGCTATCGCCCATCTTAATATTTAATTGTCTTGCGGTAACAGTGCTGATGTTAATTTCTTTACTATAGCCACTATCAGCAAAAGATACCCATCGGCCTTTTTGTAAAAATGGATTCAATCGGCTGAAGTTGAAACTGCTGTCAATTCCTTTTAATAAAATGCTTTCAATATTGGTTTCGAATTTTAATATGGCAGATTTTGTTGCAAATCTTTCTACTGAAACTGCTTCAGGAAGCGCGCGTAAATAATTTTCTACTGTGTCATTTTGATTGATAGGGTATTGTTCGGCAATATTTACTTTGTCATCTAGGTTTTGTTCTACTCTGATATGTCCCCAAAAACTAAAAACTTTGTTGCTGATTACCTGCTGAAATCCATTCACAAAACTCAATGCCACAATCATTACCGCTACACTTAATGCAGTGGCTCCAATAGCGAGCCGTATGATAAATCGAGAAAATTTTTGGCTATTTTCTGAAGCGATTCGTTTTGCTATGAAGAATGAAACATTCAATCTCTTTATCTTTGGTATCTTTCAAAAGTAAAATAATAAAGCTATTTAATGAATTTCATTTATAGATATTGTGGTTTTTTGTCTTTTTTCATCTTCTGTACGCCCTTTATAATGGCCGCCCAGAACATTGAAAGAGTATATAAGCCCTATATAAGAACCGCTCAGTTATTTGAATACGGCAATCAGCAAGGGTTGCCAGTGTTTAGTTTGAATAGTAATAATAGATTAGAACTTGAATTTGATGATATGGAAGGCAATGTGAAGAGTTATTATTATAGCTATGTGTTGTGTGATTATAATTGGCAGCCTGTTGAGTATAGTCCATTTGAATATATAAAAGGCTTTACGCAGACTCGAATTACAACCTATCGTTATTCCTCCATCGCCTTCACGCGGTACACTCATTATCAAGCTTTGTTACCCGAACAAAATGCAGTACCAACGAAATCAGGTAATTATCTTTTAAAAGTTTTTCTTGATGGAGATACTTCCAAGTTGGTATTTACTAAGCAGATGTATGTGCTTGATTCAAAAGCGGTCATCAGTGCCAATGTAGTGCAGCCGTTCACTCCTCAACTTTTCAATACTCACCAGCGTGTCCGGTTCTCTGCTAATATAAAAGGAATTAATCTTTTTAGTGCAGCTCAAGAAGTGAAGACGGTCATATTGCAAAACAATAGATTAGACAATGCTCAGAGAGATATTGTTCCTACCTATGTAAGAGGAGACATTCTTGAATACAATACTGAAAATGCTGCTGTTTTTCCTGGAGGAAAGGAATGGAGATGGCTCGATTTAAGAAGTTTTAGATTGCAAAGCGATCGAATTGATAGTGGAGTGTATACTAAAAACACTAGCGACTTCTTTTTAAAAACAGATATGGATAGAAGTTCGCAGCGGTATGTATATTTTTCTGATTACAATGGGATGTACAATATTGTTACATATGAAAGTATCAATCCCTTTTGGCAAGGAGACTATGCAACAGTTCATTTTTATTTTGCGCAACCCGATGGATCCTCATTGGAAGGGAAAGATATTTATCTAGCGGGTGCCTTTACCGGTTATCAATTAAATGACCAATGGAAAATGAAATACAATTCCTCTACAGGAAAATACGAGTGCAATGCATTGCTCAAACAAGGATACTATAACTATACTTATATTACCGTGAATAAAAATGACCTTTCTGATAAAAAAGAGTTAGAAGGGAATTACTGGGAAACTGAAAATGAGTATACTATTTTAATGTATTATAAGTCTTTTAATGACCGAAATCACCAATTAATCGGGGTAAGTAAAATCAATTCAAGATCCGATAAGCCAGGGTTTAGTTTTTAGCATTAATTTCTAACAGTCTTACTCAAAAATCCTTAACTTTGCATTAGGCAAGTCTTATACGACCAGCTCCTGTTGAACTCCCCCAGGACCGGAAGGTAGCAAGGGTAAATGGTTGAGCGGTGCGATCTAAGTAACTTGCCTTTTTCTATTTAATAAACTCTCCTTTTCTTCTATTGCCCCTTTCTATTGGAATAACTTGTATATAAATTATTCCAGTATCAACCAATAAGTTGGTATTCTCCCGTTATCTTAGCACTTGAAAATTTATTCTACCAATTATAATTTTTTTATAAAATGAAATTTTTTATTGACACCGCCAATCTTGCACAAATTAAAGAAGCAAATGATTTAGGAATATTAGATGGGGTAACTACCAATCCATCATTAATGGCTAAGGAAGGAATTAAAGGACAAGAAGCAGTGATGCAACATTACAAAACGATTTGTGAAATGGTAGATGGCGATATTAGCGCAGAAGTTATTTCAACTGATTTTGATGGCATTGTCGCAGAAGGGAAAAAACTAGCAGCCATTCATAAAAACATCGTAGTAAAAGTTCCCATGATCAAAGACGGAATCAAAGCTATAAAATGGTTTACTGAAAATGGCATTCGTACAAATTGTACGTTGGTATTTTCTGCAGGTCAAGCAATTCTTGCAGCTAAAGCAGGAGCAACTTATGTATCGCCATTTATTGGAAGAATAGATGATAGCGGTTGGGACGGGATGGAATTGATTCATCAAATGCGACAAATATTTAGCTTGCAGGGATACACCACAGAAATATTAGCAGCGTCTATTCGCAATCCAAATCATATTATCAAATGTGCAGAAGCAGGAGCAGATGTTTGTACTTGTCCCCTTGATTCAATACTTGGATTATTGAAACATCCTTTAACTGACATAGGCTTAGCGAAGTTCTTAGAAGATGCCAAGAAGTTTGCATAAGATTAAAGTATTAGACTAACCCCTCTATAAGAGTGCCCGAGTAATTTTTGGCACTCTTTATTTTTTTATCTATTTATCATTCTTGAAAAAGAATTTGGTTTGAATGATAAAATGTTTCATTTTTAATCAGAATAAAAAAAATGACATTGAAGAAAATATTGGTATTTGATAATTACGATTCTTTTACTTACAACTTGGTTCACCTGGTTGAAAAAATATTGCACATTAAAGTTGATGTGTGCCTCAATGATCAAATAGCATTAGAGCAGGTGAAACAATATGATAAAATAATTCTCTCTCCAGGACCCGGAATTCCTACTGAAGCAGGATTACTTATGCCGTTGATTAAAGAATATGCTGCTACAAAATCTATATTAGGAATTTGTTTGGGACATCAAGCAATAGGCGAAGTGTTCGGCGCCACACTTCTAAACTTACCAACTGTTTATCATGGGGTAGCTACTCCGATCAGCATTATTGAAAAACACAATCCTTTGTTTACTGGAATTGAAAATGACGAATTGGTTGGAAGGTATCATAGCTGGATACTTTCTGATGTCAATTTTCCTTCTTCGCTCGCTATTACAGCAGTAGATGAAAATAATTATATTATGGGAATCCGCCACAAATCTTATGATGTTCAGGGTGTTCAATTCCATCCCGAAAGTATACTTACGCCCTGTGGAGAAAGGATTATCAGAAATTGGCTTAATGAGTGATAAAACTTGTTAAATATCATTCAAACTGTTAGGTAAAAACGGATAAACAACTTAATTTGCAATCAGTCTGAAATAATCAACACAATTTATTTTATGAAAAAATACATCTTATTACTTTGTTTTGCACCTGGATTAGTAGTAGCGCAGAAAAAAAATAAATCGGGTATTAGTGATTCTAAAATTGTACTCAAAAACGGAGTGGATAGCTTTAGTTATTCATTAGGATTGGTTATAGCTTCTCAAGTAGCTGATCAGGGGATTGTTGAGTTGAATTATAGTGCATTGAATCGTGCCTTTGAAGATGTATTTCGTAATGGCACTAAAATGCTTACACCTGAACAAGCCAATGCTACTCTTCAGCAAAAAATGAAAGAGCAGCAAAAAACGAAAGAACCACAAGTTGCTGCAATCGGAACAGTCATTCCCGATTTTGAACAAGCAGATGTAGACGGAAAAATGGTAAGCATTCAATCATTTAGAGGTAAATATGTATTAGTTGATTTTTGGGCAAGCTGGTGTGGTCCATGCAGACAAGAAAATCCGAATGTAGTAAGAGCATTTAATAAATTCAAAGACAAAGGGTTTACGGTGTTGGGGATTTCATTAGACAAAACAAAAGAGGCGTGGGTAGAAGCTATCAATCGTGATAATTTAACCTGGACACATGTAAGTGATTTGAAATTTTGGTCTAATGCAGTGGCGCAAAAATTCGGAATTCAAAGTATTCCGCAGAATATATTAGTAGATCCTAATGGCATCATAGTAGCAAAAGATTTGCGAGGATCAGACTTAGAATCTAAGTTAGAGAGCATTTTTAAATAGTGCGCTTACTTTAATTGCCTTTTATACAGTTGTACAGCATTTTCTAATCCAAGGTAGATTGCATCGCATATGAGCGCATGTCCAATGGATACTTCCAATAAATGTGGAATATTTTTTGAGAAGTATTCAAGATTTTGAAGGTCTAAGTCATGCCCTGCATTGATGCCCAATCCCAATTCATTTGCCTTGTTTGCTGCACGAATAAAAGGTGCAATTCCAGTTTCTTTATTTCCTAGCGTATATTCTTTGGCATAAGACTCAGTATACAATTCAATTCTATCAGTTCCGGTTGTTCCTGCGGCTTCTACCATTTCTTCAATGGGGTCTACAAAAATAGATACTCGAATACCTTGGTTTTTGAATGTAGCAATGATTTGAGTAAGATATTCTTGGTGTTCAATGGTATTCCATCCATGATTGCTGGTTAATTGTCCGAGTACATCAGGTACCAGCGTAACTTGTGTGGGCTTGTTGGCCATCACTAGGTCTACAAATTTCTTTTCTGTAGGATTTCCTTCTATATTTAATTCCGTAGTGATTATTTTTTTTAATGCATATACATCATCGTAACGAATATGTCTTTCATCTGGTCTGGGATGAACAGTAATTCCATCTGCTCCAAAGCGTTCAATATCAATAGCGGCCTTGATAATATCAGGATTGTTTCCGCCTCTTGAGTTGCGAAGGGTAGCAAGCTTGTTAATATTTACAGATAGTTTGGTCATTAAAACAATTGATTATCCATCAAAGATAGCTAAGAAACTATTTTATTAGATCTCTTATTACAACAGACGCTGCAATAGCGCCAAATGTTGCTGGCATATAAGAGACCGTTCCATAAGCTGATTTTTTATAATTGGTTCCATCAGTGAACATTAGACTTTCCTTGTTAGATTCCTCAGGAGAAAACACTGTATTGAGCCCTTTATATATTTTGTGTACTTTAAGCATTTTTCTCACTTGTTGTGCAAACGGACAATTGTATGTTTTTGAAATATCTGCTACTTGAATTTGTGTAGGATCTAATTTCCCTCCAGCACCCATGCTGCTGATGATTTTTAATTTTTTTTCAAAAGCGATTCTAATAAACATAAGTTTAGGAGTAATGCTATCTATCGCATCAATGATATAGTCGGGCTGATCAATAAAAAGCTCTTCCACCATTTCTGGATTAATAAATTCCTTTACTGCTTTTATTTCTAAAGAGGGGTTGATAGACAATAGTCTTTCAGTCATAATATCTGCTTTGGATACACCATGATTGGTAGCCAGTGCAGGCAATTGTCTGTTGCGATTGGTAGGATCTACCACATCGCCATCTATAATGGTCATTTTCCCAATACCACTTCTGCAAATAAATTCTGCTGCAAATGAACCTACGCCGCCCATCCCAACAATCATCACATGTTTTTGGGTCAGTTGTTTTACTTTGTCTTCCCCAATCAATAAGCTAGTGCGACCTAGCCATGAAATATCTTTGATCATAGGGAGAGGTTAAAGACTTTTTGAACATTTTTTTGAATTTGGTTATTCAATTGTTCGGCAGAAGTATTTTTTATTTTTGCAGCTTGCTTGTAAATATCATCAATTAATGATTCGCTGTCGTCCGTTTCAAGGAATATTTTTTCATTACTAATACCAGCAAAAACATTTTCTTCATGTGGGTTAAACAATGATTTTCCAAATGACAAATAGTATCCTTTTGAAACGATGCTATTTGCAATGTCTATATTATTGTTGAATCCGTGAAATAGTACAGGTGTAGTTCGGTTGTGTTCGTTTAACAATTGAAGTGTTTCTCTATGGGCTTTTACACAATGAATAATTAAAGGCTTGGCGATTTCATTGGCCCATAGTATTTGCTCTATAAAAACTTTTTCTTGTAATTTAAAATCTACTCCGCACATTCTATCAAGTCCGCATTCTCCAATAGCAAGCACATCATTCAGTCTACTGCTTATTTTCATCTTATTCATTTCTTCTATAATCGTATGCTCATTGATATAGCAGGGGTGTATGCCTGTTGAGTAATAGAAGCCTGGATGAATGGTTTGGAAATTTTCATGCAAATTGAGGATGCTCCACTCGTTATTGTTGTGTGGCCGATGGGTATGTATGTTTATAAACAAAGTAGATGTATAAAGATGTATAAGTTGTAAAAATAAATCCTTTTATTAGAATTAAACGTGGTATGTTATAATATTATAGAACAAAAAAAGACCCGCTATATCAGCAGGCCTTTTAATATTTATTATTTCAATCCAATTAATAACGATACATATCGGTTTTAAATGGACCTGCTTTATCTAATCCAAGATAAGAGGCTTGTTCAGTGGTAAGTATATCTAGTTCAACACCAATTTTTGCAAGATGAAGGTGTGCTACTTTTTCATCAAGATGCTTAGGTAATACATATACTTTATTCTCGTATTTAGCGGTGTTTGTCCATAGTTCAAGTTGAGCAAGGGTTTGGTTAGTAAACGAGTTGCTCATTACAAAACTTGGATGACCTGTTGCACATCCTAGATTTACTAGTCGGCCTTCTGCTAAAACGATGATGTCTTTTCCTTCAATATTGTATAAATCAACTTGAGGTTTGATGGTATTTTTGGTATTGCCATAGCTATCATTTAACCAAGCCATGTCAATTTCAATATCAAAGTGACCAATATTACAAACAATCGCTTTGTCTTTCATTAGTCTGAAATGTTGTTCAGTAATCAAATCTCTACAACCACTTGCTGTTACAACAATGTCGGCTTCTTTTACTGCATCAATCATTTTCTTCACTTCAAAACCATCCATGGCAGCTTGTAGCGCACAGATTGGATCAATTTCGGTAACTATTACACGAGCACCAGCACCACGTAAGCTTTCTGCAGATCCTTTACCTACATCACCATATCCACCCACAACGGCCACTTTACCCGCCATCATTACATCTGTAGCACGACGAATAGAATCTACTAAGCTTTCCTTACATCCGTATTTATTATCAAATTTTGACTTGGTAACAGAATCATTTACGTTGATTGCAGGAACGGGTAATGTTCCTTTTGCCATACGCTCGTACAAACGATGAACACCTGTAGTTGTTTCTTCGCTCAATCCTTTGATGTTAGCGATTAACTCAGGGTATTTATCAAACACTGTGTTGGTTAAATCTCCTCCATCATCCAAGATCATATTTAAAGGTTTGTCTGCGCTTCCGAAGAACAAGGTTTGTTCTATACACCAGTCTGCTTCTTCTTGTGTTTGACCTTTCCATGCATATACACCAATGCCAGCAGCAGCGATGGCAGCGGCGGCTTGATCTTGTGTAGAGAAAATATTACAACTGCTCCATTTTACTTCTGCTCCCAATGCAACAAGTGTTTCAATTAAAACGGCTGTTTGAATAGTCATGTGAAGACAGCCAGCAATGCGTGCGCCTTTCAAAGGTTGGCTAGCGCCATATTCTTTTCTAAGACTCATCAACCCTGGCATTTCTGCTTCCGCTAATCTAATTTCTTTGCGGCCCCATTCTGCAAGGCTCATGTCTTTCACTTTGTGTGAAAGTTTAAAATCGATGGTATTTAATGTGGTGTTTGACATAATGTTTTTTT
>CANFJP010000003.1 GCA_947447485.1 Chitinophagaceae bacterium | reverse complement strand
CAATGGCTTCAATTAATGGGCATTGGCTTTGCCTATAATTTCAATAAAAAATAATCGTGGATAATTTTAGTTTTCAAGAGCCTTGAAGTAATTAACTTTGAGGCTTATTTTATTTTAGCATAAACACTACACAATTGAGCACACATCAATCATATCAAATTAAACTTGAGCAGTTCGAAGGACCATTTGACCTATTACTGTTCTTTATTGAAAGAGATGAATTAGATATTTATAATATTCCTATTACCAAAATCACAAATGATTTCCTAGAGCACATCCATCAATCAGAAAAACTAAACATTGAACTAAGCAGCGAGTTTATTCTTTTCATAAGCACGCTCATGCGCATCAAAGCAAAAATGCTTTTGCCTAGAAAAGAGTTAGATGCCGATGGAAATGAAATCGATCCAAGAATGGAATTGATTGACAAAATTCTTGAATACAAAAAATTCAAAGAAGCTTCTGTTAAACTTGCTGAAATGGAAGCCGTTCGAATGCTGATGATTAAAAGAGGAAACATTCAGAAAGAGATTTCACAAATCGGAGAAGAAGCCGGCGAAGGAACAGAAATACAAACAGTCACGCTATTTAAATTGATGAAGGCTTTTGAAAAAGTCATTCAGAAAATCCAACAAAGAAACAACAATCCCGTACATACCGTTGTGCAATACAATTACACAATGGAAGAATGTCGTGATTTTATGCTGACGATTTCTAAAAACGAAAAGACACTTTCTTTTGAAAAAATCTTCGAAACTTGCGAGAACAGAATACATGCAATTTTCCTTTTCTTAAACATGCTTGAATTAGTACAACAGAAATATCTTCAAATTTTAATTGGAGAAGGAAAGAATAACTTTATTATCGAATACAACGAAAATAGAGAAGAAGAAGAGCACAATCCACTTACTGCTGAAGATTTCAACCACTTGAATTAATTAAAACATTGAGTCGACTGAACAAAATTGACAGGTTGATTATTGTTTGATGCTTTCCGCTACTAAATAATTATGAAAACTATATTATATAAAGCGAATGAAAGAGGTACTGCCGACTATGGTTGGTTGAAGCCTAATTATTATTTCAGTTTTTCAAATTATCACAATCCATCAAAAGTTCATTTTGGCGTATTGCGTGTGCTGAACGACGATTTTATTATGGGCGGAGGTGCTTTCCCTACACATCCTCATGACAATATGGAGATTGTAACCATTCCGCTTACTGGAGCATTACAACACAAAGACAACACGGGAGGAGAAGGAATTATTAAAGCCGGAGACATTCAAATTATGAGTGCAGGTTCGGGTATTCAACATTCGGAATCGAATGCTTCTGCTACAGAATCGGTTACTCTTTTTCAAATTTGGCTTTTTCCAAAAATAAAAAACATCACTCCTCGTTATGATCAAAGAACATTTGATGTAACTGATCGACTGAATAAATGGCAGGTAGTAGTTTCACCGAAAGAAGAAGACAATGCTTTATGGATTAACCAAGATGCACGATTTGCACTTACAAATCTCTCCGCAGGAAATACCATTGAATATAAAAATGGATTTGATGGGAATGGTGTTTTTTTAGTTGTAATAAATGGCTCCGTAGAAATTGATGGAAATACTTTAAATAAAAGAGATGCGCTGGGAATTAGCGAAACCAATCAGTTTACCATTAAAGCCACTGCCGATACCGAGCTTTTGGCAATAGAAATTCCGATGACGATTTAATATTTCAAAGCCCACAGTTTTAAACCATGGGCTTTGTTGATTACATCATTGCTTCAATCTTTTCGGTTATTCCCATTCTGCGAATAACATGTGCAATTCCATTGGCATCAATACCAATTTCATCATACAATTGTTTAGGAGTTCCATGCTCTACCAATCTGTCGGGGATACCCATTATTTTAACATCGGCTTTATAGCCATGCTCGTTCATGAATTCTAAAATTGCAGAACCAAATCCACCAACCACTGTTCCATCTTCTACTGTAATTATTTTATTGTAGTTAGCAAAAACCTCGTGTAACATTTCTTCGTCCAATGGTTTTGCAAATCGCATATCATAATGTGCAGGATTAATTCCATCTGCCTTCACATCGCGGATAGCCGCAGCGGCAAAATTTCCTGGATGCCCAAATGAAAGAATGGCAATGTCTTTTCCGTCTTTTAATTTCCTTCCCTTCCCTATTTGAATTTCTTTCATAGGCGTTTTCCAATCTACCATCATGCCTTCTCCTCTAGGATATCTAATAACAAAAGGAAACTCGTTGCTATCTAACTGTGCCGTATACATCAAATCTCTTAATTCGGATTCGTTCATTGGCGCGCTCACTACCATATTAGGTACGCATCTCATATAAGCAATATCATAACAACCATGGTGCGTAGGGCCATCGTCGCCCACCAAGCCCGCTCTATCTAAACAAAATATTACAGGTAATTTTTGAATAGCCACATCATGAATCACCATATCATACGCCCGTTGCATAAACGAAGAATAAATATTGCAAAACACTTTTAGCCCTTGTGTGGCCAAGCCTGCACTCAACGTAACGGCATGTTGTTCGCAAATACCCACATCAAAAGCACGATCGGGCATTTTCTCCATCATAAATTTTAATGAACTGCCACTAGGCATTGCTGGAGTGATGCCCATTATTTTAGGATTCTTTTCTGCCAATTCAATGATGGTATGTCCAAATACATCTTGGTATTTTGGTGGCTGAGGGGCATCAAATGTTTTCTTTAATATCTCGCCGGTAACCTTATCAAACAATCCGGGTGCATGCCATTTGGTTTGATCTTTTTCGGCCAACTCGTATCCCTTTCCCTTCACAGTTTTAATGTGCAATATTTTTGGACCGGGAATATCTTTTAAATCATTGAGCGTATCAATCAGCTTAGTAATATTATGTCCATCGATTGGACCAAAATAACGCAATTGCAATGCTTCAAACAAATTACTGCTCTTGCTTACAATACCTTTTAAACTTGCTTCTAGCTTGCTGGCCATTTCTCTACTGAAATTTTTTCCAACAGGTAATTTTCCCAGCACTTTCCAAACATTGTCACGAAGATCATTATAAGTATGAGAGGTAGTTATATCAGTTAAATATTCTTTTAAAGCACCTACGTTAGGATCAATGCTCATGCAATTGTCATTTAAAATAATGAGCACATTGCTTTTTTCAATACCTGCATGGTTCATTGCTTCAAATGCCAAGCCCGCCGTCATGGCACCATCGCCAATAACTGCGATATGCTGTCTGTTTGTTTCTCCTTTATAATGAGAAGCCATCGCCATTCCTAATGCTGCTGAAATTGAAGTAGAAGAATGGCCCACACCAAAAGTATCGTATTCGCTTTCACTTCTTTTTGGAAAGCCACTTAGCCCATTGTATTTTCTATTGGAAGGAAAATTATCTCTTCTTCCTGTTAAAATTTTATGTCCATAAGCCTGATGACCTACATCCCATACCAATTGATCGTAAGGTGTGTTAAAAACATAATGCAATGCCACGGATAACTCCACTACACCCAAACTGGCTCCAAAATGACCTCCATACATACTCACTACATCAATGATGTATTGTCTTAATTCATTGCAAACTTGTTGCATCTGGTCCTTGTCTAGCTTTTTTAAATCAGCCGGACTATCGATGTGTTTAAGAAGCATGCCTGCTTGAATTTCCATATGCTCTAATTTGAATAAGAATGTAAAATTAGTACAATAAATGTATCACTACTTTAATATACAATTAAAAATGGAATAGGTTGTAAAAATAAGGTTGAAAGCTAAAATAAATGTATCAAGGGGGAAGGGTCAGGAGAATTATTTAGGTACGTTTTTGCTTCGCTCAACTTACATACGCCAGGGTAATCTCCTTGATATTGACCGATATCAATTATTACCTGAAAATGAAGATGGGGTGGCCATTGACCATTTTCCGCTGCATTTCCTAAATGAGCAAAACAATTGCCCCTCGTGATAAATTGACCCACCCTTAGAGATGCTATATCCGCCAATGACAAATGACCATATAAAGTATAAAAGCTGATCGTTTCGAGCTGATGTTGTAAAATTATAGTTGCCCCGTAATCGCCATAATTGTTGTTATGCGCAAAACTGTGAATCATTCCTCCTAGCGGAGCAAAAATGGGCGTGCCTTCTTCGCCCCATATATCAATGCCTAAATGGAGTGTTCGGGCTTCTTCGGAATCAAAGAGTTTACTTGCAGCATATACCAATGTCCTATTTTCCTTGTACCCTCCTATCAAGTATTGGGCATTCTTTTCTTTTCTAATAGCATTGATCCAGTTGGTAAACAAATTCACATCAGCAACAATCGAAGTAGTTAATTCGGAAGAATCCAGTGCTAAGTCAACAATCCTATCTGTTGATTGATTAAAAGGCACAATCGGATGAAAGGAAGAAGAATGTTTTTGAAGTAAAGCTGTGAGCGCGAAATCCATGCCATGAAGTTACCTAATATTCAATACAATGGTGATCAAGTAACGAGAATCACCCTTACTATTTATGCAACCTGCATGCCACTATAGCACTACATTCACCATTTTACCTTTCACAAAGATTATTTTCTTGGGGGCTTTTCCTTCCAGCCATTTTTGAATGACTTCATTGGCAAGGATGATACTTTCTACTTCCGGCTGATTGGCTTCTAAAGAAATATTAATATTTGCTCTTACTTTTCCGTTGATAGAAACGGGGTACTCTTTAGATGTTTCAATTAAATAACTTTCATTCAACACTGGATAAGTTGCATCAAGAACACTTTCTTCATTTCCCAATTGACTCCATAATTCAGCAGCTATATGAGGAGCATAAGGAGTGATTAATATCAATAATGATTCTAGTATTTTTTTCTTATTGCATTTTAATTCACTTAATTCATTTACACAAACCATAAAAGCACTTACCGCTGTGTTGAAAGCAAAGCTCTCTGTATCTGAGGCTATTTTTTTAATAGTACGATGCAGCACTTTGTATTCTTCATTTGTAGGTTCATCGTTGTTCCAAACTTTTCCTTTTAGATCATCATTGAACAATCGCCATAATTTTCTCAAGAAACGATGCACCCCTTCTATTCCTTTGGTGTCCCATGGCTTGCTTTGTTCAATTGGGCCCAAAAACATTTCATACATCCTAAAAGTATCTGCGCCGTATTTCAATACCAAATCATCAGGATTGACTGTATTGAATTTTGATTTAGACATTTTTTCAGTTTCTACTCCGCAGATGTATTTATTATTTTCTAAAATAAAACTAGCATTTGCGTAATCGGGCTTCCACTTTTTAAATGCTTCTGTATCGAGTTCAACACCATCTACTAAACTAACATCTACATGTAATTTATCTATTAGCTCATTGTCTATTTTCCCTTCCGAAACAAAAGTGTTTGTTCCTTTGATACGATATACGAATCTACTACTGCCTTGTATCATTCCTTGATTCACCAATCTTTTGAAAGGTTCCTCAAAACCGATGTGCCCCAAATCAAACAATACTTTAGTCCACATACGACTGTATAATAAATGTCCTACTGCATGCTCGGTACCACCAATATATACATCCACTTGCCCCCAATAATCACTTACTTTTCTGTCGCAAAAAGTGTTGTTATTTGCAGGATCCATGTAACGTAAAAAATACCAGGAAGAACCAGCATAACCGGGCATGGTAGAAGTTTCAAGGTGTTGATCGCGCCATGATGCCATATTAGCTAATGGACCTTCTCCCTCCGGACCAGGGCCGTATTTTTCAACATGCGGAAGTTCAAGAGGCAAAGATGTTTCATTCATAGCAATGGCCATTCCATCTTCCCATTTTATTGGGAAAGGTTCTCCCCAATAACGTTGACGGCTAAAGCCTGCATCACGCATTTTATAATTTACTTTTCGCTGACCAATTTTTAACTGCTCAATCTTTTCGATTGCAATTGCAATAGCCTCTTTCATCAAAAGCCCATTTAAAAAATCAGCATTTTCTAAAACAGCTTCTTTGGTTGGGTTGGCTTCCTTTCCGTTGAAAGCATTTCCAATAATATTGGTAATAGGAATATTAAAATGATGGGCGAATAAAAAGTCGCGCTGGTCACCACAAGGAACTGCCATGATTGCACCGGTGCCATAGCCCGCCAATACATACTCTGCAATCCAAATAGGAATTTGTTTTCCATTGAATGGATTGATTGCATACGATCCAGTGAAACAACCCGTTATTTGCTTCACCTCAGATATACGTTCTCTGTCGCTCCGACTTTTTACATAAGAAAGATATTTTTCAATATCATCTTTTTGCGAAGCAGTGGTGATAGTACTTACTAATTCATGTTCGGGCGCCAAGACTAAAAAATCTACTCCAAAAACAGTATCGGGTCGAGTGGTGTATACTTTAATTTTATCCTCACTCGCATTGATCTTAAACTCCATTTCACAACCCTCGCTTTTCCCAATCCAATTGCGCTGCATTTCTTTCATGGATTCACTAAAATCAACTTTATCTAATCCCTCAAGCAAGCGATCTGCATATTCTGTAATACGTAAATACCACTGACGCATTTTCTTTTTAATAACGGGATGTCCACCCCTTTCACTTACTCCGTTTACCACTTCATCATTGGCTAGAACAGTGCCTAATTTTTCGCACCAGTTCACCTCACCATAGGCAGAAAAGGCCAGGCGATAATTCATTAAAATTTCTTGTTGCTTCTTTGCATCAAAATGGCTCCATTCGGATGCAGTGAAAATATTAGCTGATTTATTATCTATGGCTATCGATCCGCTCTTTTCAAAAATACTCACCAACGTATCTATAGACTCCGCTTTCTTATTTGAATGATTGTACCAGCTTTTAAATAATTGTAGAAATATCCATTGAGTCCAACGATAATAACTTGGGTCGCTTGTGCGGATTTCTCTGTCCCAATCATAGCAAAACCCAATTTTATCAAGCTGTTTTTTGAAAGTGTCAATATTTTTTTCTGTAGTATTTGCTGGATGTTGCCCCGTTTCAATTGCATACTGTTCGGCGGGCAATCCAAAACTATCAAAACCCATCGGATGCAAAACATTGTATCCTTTCAGTCTTTTATACCGACTAAATATATCGCTGGCAATATAGCCCAATGGATGCCCTACATGCAGCCCTGCACCACTAGGATAAGGAAACATATCCAACACATAAAAGGGTAATTTTTGAGACTCATTGCTTACGCTATAGGCCTTTTGCTCCTTCCAGTTTTGTTGCCACTTCAGCTCTATGTCCTTAAAATTATATTCCATTATTGATGAATATTAAATTATCTGTTTCTTTAAATAAAATATTATTATCTCAACTGTTCTATTTTCAAACAGATAAAATACTTCTTTATTTCAACCATTTATAATAAAGCATTTTAACAAATAAATATGCCATAGTATAACTACAATCGAAATATATTTGGCTGGCGATTGTTTTTGTAGGTCCACAAAAGTAAAACAAACCACGTAAAAACATGTATTTTTGTGACCTGCATCGCAGTTAATTTTAGTTACCAATTTAAACCACGCAAATGGCACAGTTTGGAAAATCTTCCAGTAAAAAAAGTAAACCATCCTACGGATATGCTATAATCGGCATTGCCCTTGTTTTATTTTTGTTTGGAATCGTTGGCTGGTTTTTCCTTAACCTGCGTAAAACAGGCGACTATTTTAAAGAAAACATACAAGTTCATGCCTACATTAATAGAGATGCTCCGAATAATAAAATTAGTAGCCTTGTTAATTATATTGCCTCTTTACCTTATGCCAACAGGGTAGAATATGTAACCAAAGAAAAGGCAATTCAAAAATGGAATACAGAAAATGATACTACTTGGAAGACGTTTTTAAAAAACAATCCATTACCCGAAAGCATCGATTTTTATGTAAAAGCCAATTATGTGCAAGAAGATAGTTTAAATGTAATTTCTACTAATTTACAAACTAATTTTCCTGGCATAATTGCTGAGTTTCAATTTCCAACAGAAACTGTTACCAAAGTAAGTACTTATGTAAAAACTGCCGGAATCATCTTTTTAATTATGGCTATTCTGTTAACCATCTTAGTCGTTATCTCTATAGACAATACGATTCGCTTAGCTATGTATAGCAATCGTTTTCTTATTAAAACAATGCAAATGGTGGGCGCCACGAGAGGTTTCATTGCAAAGCCTATTAACCAACGAGCCATCATAAATGGATTGATAGCTTCTTGTATAGCAATCGTTACGATTTGGTTTTCTGTAATTTTAATAGAAAGCTTTATCCCAAATTTTAAATTATTGCATGACAATAATGGATTGTTAATGTTATTCGTAACAATTATCATTCTAGGAATTACTATTTCGCTGGCAAGTACTCATAGATCTGTTGTGAAGTATTTGAAAATGAAATTAGACGATCTTTATTAACAAGATAATTTTTATATTACAAACTGAAATAATAAACTATGCAAAAAGAAAATAAAGAATCAACTCCTAGCAATAACTTATTCGGAAAAGAAAATTATTTATTAATGCTAGTTGGATTAGGGGTGCTTGCACTTGGATTTGTTCTAATGGCAGGTGGCAAAAGTCAAGATCCTAAAGTTTTTGATCCCAAAGAAGTATACAGTGTTACTCGTATTACAATTGCTCCTATACTTATTATCGCAGGGTTTATGATTGAAGTAGTAGCAATTATGAAAAAATCAAAGTCGAATTAAAAATAGTAACCGTCTTAAGCGAAGCAATTGCTTCGCATTTTTTATACCCATATCATGAATACAATTCAGTCTGTCATTATCGGCATTATTGAAGGCATCACAGAATTTTTGCCTATTTCCTCTACTGCGCACATGCGCCTTGCAGAAAACTTACTTGGAATCAGTAATACCGATAAATTTACAGCAGTTTTTACCATCGCTATACAATTGGGCGCCATTCTTTCTGTGGTGATTTTATACTGGAAAAAATTTGTTCAATTTAGAAATATACAATTTTATGTAAAGCTTTTGATTGCGGTTATCCCTGCATTGATTTTTGGAAAATTATTCAATAATAAAATTGAAGCTGTTTTAGAAAAACCAATTATAATCGCAGTAATCATGATTGTAGGTGGTATTGTTTTTCTATTTATAGAGAATGTATTTAAAGAACACACCATTGAAAGCGAAGAGAAAATCGACTTCCTTACTTCTTTAAAAATTGGATTGTTTCAATGCCTAGCCATTTTATTTCCCGGATTAAGCAGAAGTGCGGCAACCATTATAGGAGGCATGAGCCTTAAGCTTACAAGAGCTGCAGCGGCTGAGTTTTCTTTTTTCTTAGCTGTCCCCACAATGATGGCTGCAACCGCCTATTCAATGTTTGTAAAAAACTGGAATGTCGATGAACACGGAGTCGAATTGTCTGGACCTGCTACCAGAGGATACCAATTTATAACTGCATCAACACAGAATACTCAAGCCTTTATCATAGGCAATCTTGTAGCATTTGGAGTAGCATTGATAGCTATTAAATTCTTTATCAGCTTCTTACAAAAACATGGATTTAAAATATGGGGATTTTATAGAATCATTGTAGGAATAGCAATTCTTGGGTTAATTTATACCGGATACATTAAATCTTAATGAAGAGTTTTATGCGTTAATTGTAATTGAATTAGTATTTTCAATGCTCAATTATCAATATGCAAACAGCGCCAAAAAAAATTATCAACGGATGGGCCATGTACGATTGGGCCAATTCTGTTTATAATCTTGTTATTACTTCCACCATTTTCCCTGCTTATTATGAAGCCATGACCAAAGACACTCCAGGAAAAAGTGGGGTAACTTTTTTAGGAAGAAACTTTGTAAATACTTCTTTATATAATTATACTCTTGCAGTCGCTTTTCTAATCGTAGCATTGCTATCCCCTATTTTATCATCAGTGGCTGACTATAAAGGGAACAAGAAAAGTTTTATGAACTTTTTCCTAACGATGGGAAGCATTGGTTGCGCTATGTTGTTCTTTTTTAAAGGCGAATCTAGTTTAGGACTTGGAATAGCATGTACAATGGTGGCCTGTATTGGCTTTTGGGGAAGTTTGGTCTTCTATAATTCTTTTTTGCCTGAAATAGCTGCGCCAGAAGACAGAGACCGAGTAAGTGCGAAGGGTTTTGCAATGGGATATATCGGAAGTGTTATTTTGCAAATCATCTGCTTTGTATTTGTTTTTGTGCCACAGTTAATCGGCGGAGATGAACACTCTACAATTCAATATCGATTATCCTTTTTATTGGTGGGAATTTGGTGGTGGGGATTTGGACAGTTTTCCCTTAGCCGATTACCTAAAAGCATTCCAGCAGGTTATAACAATCAAAAAAATATTTTAACCAACGGCTACAAAGAATTAGCAAAAGTATGGAACCAATTAATTCATCTTACTGTACTAAAACGATTCCTTTTCTCTTTCTTTTTTTATAATATGGGGGTGCAAACGGTCATGCTAGCAGCCACTTTGTATGGAACAAAAGAATTACAAATACCTACCACTAATCTGATTATTTCCATATTGATTATACAAATCATTGCTATTCCTGGTGCATACGGCGCATCTAAAATTTCAGAAAAAATAGGAAATTTTAAAACACTTATCCTCTGCATCATTGCTTGGATATTGCTTTGTATTGGCGGATACATGCTTCCAACTAAAGGCATTAATGAATTTTATATACTTGCTTTTTTTGTAGGGTTTGTTATGGGTGGAATACAAAGCTTGAGCAGAAGTACCTACAGTAAACTAATGCCAGAAACAAAAGACACCACGTCATTTTTTAGTTTCTATGATGTAACTGAAAAAATTGCCATTGTAATCGGCATGTTTAGCTTTGGATACATCACTGAATTAACAGGATCTCAACGAAATTCAGTATTGGCATTGATTGTTTTTTTCTTAATTGGATTAGTTGGTCTTATAATGGCATTAAACAAACAAAATAAATTACTTAAATAACCTATGCAACTTTATACCATTAATACAGGATATTTTAAATTAGATGGCGGAGCAATGTTTGGTGTTGTTCCAAAAAGCATGTGGAGCAAATTAAATACACCTGACGAAAATAACATGTGTACCTGGGCGCTTCGCTGTTTACTTATACAAGAGGGGAACAGACTTATTTTAGTTGATAATGGAATAGGCGACAAACAAGATGCAAAGTTTTTTGGACATTACTTTCTTCATGGTGAAGACACCCTCGACAAATCATTGGCAGCACATGGCTTTAATAGAAATGATATTACAGATGTGATCCTAACGCATCTTCACTTCGATCATTGTGGCGGAAGCATTATCAGAGAAGGAAATAATTTTGTTCCTGCATTTAAAAATGCAATCTATTGGAGCAATGAACGCCATTGGAAATGGGCAACCGAGCCTAATGAAAGAGAAAAAGCTTCTTTTCTTAAAGAAAATATTTTACCCATACAAGAAAGTGGGCAATTGAAATTTATCGAAAACAATATCATTGAATTCCCTACTGGCATTTCAATTAAACAAGCATTTGGACATACCGACGCCATGATGCTTCCTCAGGTTAACTATAAAGGCAAAACCATTGTTTTTATGGCAGACCTACTTCCTTCAATTGCTCATGTCCCATTGCCCTATGTAATGGCTTATGACATGTTTCCCTTAACAACCTTACAGGAAAAGAAATCTTTTCTTACTGAGGCTGTGCAAAATGATTATGTATTGTTTTTTGAACATGACCCATTATTTGAGTGCTGCTCACTTCAACAAACAGAAAAAGGAATACGAGTAAAGGATACTTTTAAGTTAACAGAACTATAAAAGATATTGCTAAAAAATTAGAGATGAATTAAGGAGGTTAAAGGGTATCTCAGATTTCTATATCCCATCATGTCTACTTTTATACTTCCTACTGCAATGGAACTTTCCACTCTCAGTAAAAGATGATTTGGGTCGTCGCTTAACCATGCAGTCATGTTTTCGCCCCCTTCAAAAATAGTACCCTTAATAAGTAGTGGCTTAAATTTTATTGCCCTAAATTTTCCGTAACGAGTTTTTACTTTCTCTCTTCCTAAATACCTGATGTATAAATGATACACTTCATCATCTAAAAACATATCAAAAGGAATTTTGTCGCCAGGCTTATAATTATCGAAATTGATATTACGTGCATAATATACTGCGCTCACCACATCCTGAATGCAATCCGTAATCTTATATACACCATTTGTACTAGCAGCCGTATTTGTCGTTTGATTGAATGCAACATTATTATAGATTTTGTATCCCCCTTCATCCACATTTCTAATAAATTTATAGGGGAGCAAACTAGCCGTATCTATATAACTTTCGTAGCGATCTCTCACTTTAAAAAAATGATCAAAGAAAGGATACGTTTTCCCTACTCCAACCGAATGGTATACAGTCTTGCCATTGAAACGTTCTAACGTTGTTGAAAAGCTAGCATCCCCCGCAGCTATATAAGCTCCCATGGTACTGTAAAAAACAGTCATATTCACCACTTCTCCCGCTTGAAAAGCAGTGTTTTTAATTCCACAAAAATCACCCACATTTCCCTGAAATTTTGAGGAAAACATGGCAATTGGGAAAAGAAGCATTTTAAATAATCTCATCTTTCTTTAATCATTTTAATTAAAAGAATAAAAAAGCTACCTATCATAGCAGGAATAACAATGTTGATTATCCAAATACTAAAAGTAGCTGCCTGAATTCCTAATAGGTTACTACTAAACACTCCCAATAAAAGCAAAATTACAGTAGCCCTAATAGGCAATTCTGTAAACCCAATCGTAGGGATGATGGCCAACATTAAATAAAAAATAGTTACAAGCCAAAAACAAAGCAACATGGATATTTCCACTTTCATCACATGTAACAATAAAACATACTGCAAGATAAAAATCAAATATCGTAAAAATGATAAAAAGAATATTCTTAACAATTGTTTACGCGGAACTATATCAACAACCGAGAAATGTTTAACAAATTTTTCTATCCTTTTTATTCTCGAAAGATAGGGTACAATTAACCCGCTATTAAAATAAAGTATCATTATTAAAACAGTTGCACTGATTGATACCAGTATCATTGCATCGCTTAATATCCATGACAATGAATTGATTTGATTTGTATTTAGTATACTATACTTTAAAAAAATAAGTCCGATGGTTCCTAATACAAACGTTATAGCCACCTGACTGATGCTTCCAATGATGGTTAAAGAAATCACTTTTATTTTATTTTCATTTTTTACATACATAATTCTTCCTCCATATTCGCCCATTCGATTAGGCATGAGCATTGTAATACTACATCCTGCCATCACGGCCTTAAAAGCATGTAAGAAAGAAAAACGTTCTAGCGGCGAAATCAATATCCGCCATTTTAAAGTTTCCAAGCCCCAATTTATAAACAGTAAGAAAAATGCTATCCAGAAAAGAGCACTCTTCCAACTAATTCTAACTTGATCCCATCTTTGAGATAAATCGGGCTGATTTATTATTTGGTTGTAGACAGTATATAACAAAACAATAAAGAGCAAGGGCCCTAAGAAGTAATTGACTATTAATTTTATACTTTTGTTCAAGAAAGAAATTATTGGTAAAAATAAGTTGCCCTTTGCAAAAAGCATCAAAAATCATTTTAGGAATTGATCCCGGGACCATTATTATGGGCTTTGGGTTGATTGAAGTCAATGGCAGCAAGATTAAACTGCTAGACATGGGGGTGCTTAAATTGGCTTCAAAAGACGATGCATATGAGCGTCTTCAAAAAATCCACGAACAAGTAGCACTGCTCATCACCTCGTTTAAGCCTACAAGCTTTGCTATTGAGGCCCCTTTTTTTGGGAAAAACGTTCAAAGCATGCTAAAATTAGGTAGAGCTCAGGGAGTGGCTATTGCGGCTGCCATGCAAGCAGGATTAACAATTTGTGAATATTCTCCCAAGAAAATAAAACAGTCGATTACAGGGAATGGGAATGCCGATAAAGAACAAGTCATGAAAATGCTACAGCAAATCCTCTCGTTCAATGAAACACCTAAATACATGGATGCCTCCGATGCACTGGCAGTGGCTGTTTGTCATTATTTTCAACAAGGAGATATAAAAACAGAGACGAGTAAAAAAACTAATGGATGGAAAGATTTTTTATCAAAAAATCCTCAGCGTATTAAAAATAAATAACACTACTTAACTAAGATTCGAAACAATGGTTTGCTGAATTTGCGCCATTTCCTCTGCTGAAAGAACCAATTTTTTTCTGGTAAAATTTAAATCATCGGCCGAATTGATTGGTACTAGATGAACATGCGCATGGGGCACTTCTATTCCAATCACGCTAATACCACAGCGCTTACAATCAAATGATTTTTCTATCGCTTGGGCAATAGGCTGAGCGAAAAGTAGCATTTCAGCAAGGTATTCGGAAGGCAAATCAAATATTTTATCTATTTCTATTTTGGGCACTACCAATACATGCCCTTTAACCAAAGGAAAAACATCTAGAAAAGAATAAAAATGTTCATTCTCTTTTATAAGATAAGAAGGAATCTCTCCCGCAATGATTTTAGTGAAAATGGACATTGTTTAAACAGTGATTTTTTCAATTTTAAATTTCAATACTCCAGCAGGAACAATCACTTCCGATATTTCTCCTACTACTTTTCCCAACAGTCCTTTCCCAATGGGAGATGTGACAGAAATTTTTCCCTCTTTTAGATTAGCCTCATTTTCTGAAACAATCTGATAGGTTACCACTTTTTTAGTGCCCAAATTGGTAACAGTCACTTTTGTAAGAATACTAACGCGACTTGAATCTATCGTGGTTTCATCTAAAATTCTAGCAGTAGCAATGACACCCTCTAGGTATTTTATTTTAGCTTCCAAAAGCCCCTGCGCCTCTTTCGCTGCATCATATTCAGCATTCTCTTTAAGATCCCCTTTCTCTCTTGCTTCAGCAATCGCCCTACTAGCCGCATGTCTGTCAATGGTTTTTAACAGATGTAACTCTTCGCGCATTTTTTCAAATGTATCTTGCTTAACATAATTTATTTCAGCCATAATCAAAATTTTACCAAATAGAATAAAAAAATACAACGCCTTAAAAGAATTAAAGCGTTGCACATATACAAATATACTAAAAAGGAATACTTTACTGCAATTCTAAGAAATACTAAGTTTATCTAATAATATCTTACTCATCTTAAAGTACGCTTCATCTGAATACCCTGCAATATGAGGCGTTAGCAACACATTCCGTTGACTTGTTAAAAAAGCAAACTCCGCTTTTTCTTGCTCGTTCAACTTATCTATTTTTTCATTTTCTAGTACATCCAATGCTGCACCAAAAATCATTCCCTTTTTTAACGCGCTAATCAAAGAAGCCGTATGAATTACTTTTCCCCTTGAAGAATTAAGGATGTAAGGCTTCTTTTTAAGCTGTTGAAAAAAATGTTCATCTGCCATATGATTTGTTTCAGGAGTTAATGGCACATGAAAACTTATTACATCTGCTTGCTCACAAATTTCCTTCATTCCAACTTCTTCAACTTGATGATTCCCAAAATCAGATTTGTATTTATCATAGGCAAGTATGCTCACACCAAAAGAAGAAAGCAATTGTGCAAATGCACTAGCGGTATTTCCAAATCCAATGAGTCCTACTACTTTGCCACTTAATTCAACACCCCGATTTTCATCCCTTAGCCACTTGCCTGATTCTACTTCCTTTGCACTTGAATGAATATTGTTCATTAAGGTTAGCAACATTCCCAATACATGCTCTCCTACAGCGTTTCTATTGCCTTCTGGACTACTAACACATACAATATTTTTTTCTTTTGCGTAAACGGTGTCAATTAATTCCATTCCACTCCCAAGTCTGCCAATCCACTTTAAGTTGATTGCCTTTTCTAAGATTGGTCGATCAATGTTCAGTCGAGTTGACACAATCAATCCTGTTGCCTGATCAATGATACTAAGCAGCTCCGCATAATCAATAGTTGGGTTGTACAAAACATGATACCCCTTTTCCTTAAGGGTGTCTATCATGATTGGATGTACTTTGGCGGTTATTATAATCATTTTACAAGGCAGCAATCATGCTGATTTCGACATTTACATTTTTGGGTAATCCTTTTACAGCTACAGTTTCTCTAGCTGGATGATCGGTAGTAAAATAAGACGCATAAATTTCATTCACTTCAGCAAAAAGATCCATACTAGTTAAAAAAATGGTCGTTTTCACTACATGCTCAAAATTAGCACCTTCTGCTTGCAGAATTGATTGTAAATTTTTCATAACCTGATGCGTTTCTTCGGCAATGCTGCTATTAAGCAAATTATTAGAATGCGCATCCAAGGCTATCTGACCTGAAATAAACAATAAATTTCCTGTTCTCACCGCTTGATTGTAAGGCCCTATGGGTGCAGGGGCATTTTTGGTGTTAATTATCTTTTTTGGCATATCTTTTTCTTTTTTTATCAAATACAAAGATATCTTTTCTCAAGAACCTATTTTTGCTAAAAATTAAAAGCTTTCAATTCTAGCTACTTAATTACCCCGATGGGGCAACTGATAAAAACAAACTAATGAAAATTGCTGTTATTGCAACTAATACAACCTATATAGAATTAACCAGTCTCAACAAACAAGTTGAATGGCAAAGAATGGAGAACACCTCTTCATTATTGCAACTACAAGATGTAAGTGCTTTGTTTGATCTTAGAGAAGAGGCATGGGAGTCTGATTATAGTCCTATAAGCTATCCTGTATTTATTAATAGCGTTTGCCAACCGTTAAAGGAAAAAGGCCATTCAAAACATATTGTTCGCATAAATGGTTGGAATGGATTTTTAGAAAGGTCTATTTGGGAGATTGCTGGTTCGGTTTCTGAGGCGCATCAGGTGGTTTTAAATACATTAGATAGAAAATATACACTTCTTCCAGATGAGCCTGGTTTTGTTACAGCAAGAATCATTGCAATGATTATAAACGAAGCTTACTTTGCAAAAGAGGAAAATGTAAGTACAGAAGAAGAAATTGATATCGCGATGAAATTGGGCACCAACTATCCAAAAGGACCATTTGAATGGTCTAAAATTATTGGAATAAAAAATATATACAAGCTACTGGAAGTGCTAGGTGAAAAAGATAAAAGATATACCCCCTCGTTATTACTTAAAATGGAAGCAACACAATCATGAGTTTAATTTTACAAATTGACACTTCATTAGAAAACGCTTTCGTTTGTATTTCCGAAAATGGAATAGTGGTAGAAGCTGTATCAAATTCAGTTCAAAAAGAACATGCAGGATTTATACATCAAACAATTAAAAAACTTACTGAATCACATGCAATACAATTAAATTCACTATCAGCCATTGCTGTAACAGAAGGACCTGGGTCATATACAGGTTTGCGTGTTGGACTAGCAAGCGCCAAAGGATTTTCCTATGCCTTACATAAGCCATTGATCACAATTGGATCGCTACATATGATTGCAAAGGATATGATAAATAGCGATTCTATAACTTTTGATAAAAATGATTTGTTTTGTCCACTCATTGATGCCAGAAGAATGGAAGCGTTTACTGCGCTATTTGATTACAACATGAATCAAATAGAAGCTCCTTCAGCAAAAATTTTAGATGAAAATAAATTTATGGAGACCTTAATAAACCAACGAATGTTTTTTGGTGGAAGCGGAGCAAAAAAATTTCAAGATATCTGCAACCACAACAATGCTTTTTTTCTTGAATCTCAAAATTTCCCTTCTTCAATGGCCATGCTGTCTTACCAAAAATTCCTCGCCAGCGACTTTGCCAATCTTGCGCATTGTGAACCATTGTACGTAAAAGAGCACCAAACGGTGTCTAATGTTAAACAGTAAGAGGGATATTAACATTTCTTTTAACAATGTATAATTCTTTAATTATCAATATATTTTTATATTTGTAGCAGGCAGAATGAATGTTTCATAATAAAAGCAAAACCTATGACGGTTTCTACACAGTCGGACAATCAAAGCTCCAAAGCACCCGACATCGCATTGGATAATATTAAAATAAACTTCTACAATTTAAAGAAGGCGGCACTTGTTCTACGCTCATTAAACCATAAACTACGTCAACAAATTCTTGCCCTGATTGAAACCGAAAAGAAAATTACTGTTACAGAAATATATGTGAGAATGAGACTCGAACAATCGGTAGCATCTCAACATCTTGCTATTTTGAGACGTTCAGGTATTGTTGTCACTCAGCGTGATGGTAAATTTATTTACTACACAGTGAACTATAAAAGAATTGATGAAATAAACAAATTTGTACAAGAATTAATAGATTGATTTAATAAAATAGGCTATTTCAGAAAAGCGGTTGTTGATACAACCGCTTTTCTTTTTACATTTGTACTTGAATTATTATAATTTCAACATATGTACATCAAACAATTCTATACAAGCTGTTTAAGCGAAGCAGCATATTATATTGAAAGTGAAGGAGAAGTAGCTATTATCGATCCATTAAGAGATACGGATGCCTATATTCAATTGGCAAAAGAAAGAAAGGCAAATATTAAATATATATTTGAAACGCATTTTCATGCAGACTTCGTAAGCGGACATTTAGACCTTAGCAAAGAAACAGGCGCTCCAATCATTTATGGCCCAGGGGCAAATACGAAATATACGATTCACAGTGCTAAAGATGGAGAAATATTTAAATTAGGAAAAATTAGTTTTGAAGTATTGCACACACCCGGACATACACTAGAAAGCACTTGCTATCTTCTTAAAGACGAATCTGGTAACGCTCACGCAATTTTTACAGGAGATACTTTGTTTGTGGGAGATGTTGGCCGTCCTGATCTAAGTAGCGGTGACATGAGCA
This sequence comes from Chitinophagaceae bacterium, assembly GCA_947447485.1. GTDB lineage: Bacteria > Bacteroidota > Bacteroidia > Chitinophagales > Chitinophagaceae > Ferruginibacter. The sequence continues at coordinate 17,896 of CANFJP010000003.1, read as the reverse complement.
GTGATGAACTTGCTGCCATTATGTACAATACCATTCAAACAAAAATACTACCCCTTCACGATGAGGTATTAGTTTATCCAGCACATGGCCCAGGAAGTAGTTGCGGTAAAAATTTAGGACCTAATACTCATAGTACCATTGGAGAAGAAAAAAAATCTAACTATGCATTACAACCGCAAACCAAAGAAGCATTTATTGCTGCAGTAACCAATGGGCTACAAACTGCTCCCATCTATTTTGCAATCAATGCTAAAATAAATCAATCAGGTTATGATGCATTAAAAGACGTAGCATCTAAGGGAACTACGCCATTGTCAATTGAAGCATTTAAAAAAGTTGTTGCAAATGATGCCATTATCCTAGACACTAGAATGGCAACTTTATTTACTCAAGGTTTTGTGCCTGGTTCTATTTCAATAGGACTTGAAGGAAGATTCGCTGAATTTGCAGGAAGCATCTTGCCATTTGATAAATCAATTGTTTTGGTAACAGAACCTGGCAAGGAAGAAGAGACTGTTATTCGACTTTCGAGGGTTGGATTTGATAAAATGGAAGGGTATTTAAAAGGCGGGTTTGAAACATGGAAAAACGCAGGAGAAAAGATTGATATGATTATTGATTTAGAAGCAGATGAATTAATGATGGATATTCCTCATGATCCAAATTTACTTGTGTTAGATGTTAGGAGAGAGCCAGAATTTGCAGATGGTCATTTAGAGAATGCACTCAATCTGCCATTGCATGAGATGGTTGATGTATTAACGCTAGCTCAATTTGAGGACAATCAAAATTTATACATCCATTGTGCTGGAGGATATAGAAGTGTAATAGCTGCTTCATTATTAAAAAGAGAAGGCATCAACAATCTTCGAAATGTGTTGGGAGGATGGAATAAAATAAAAGAAGAAGAAAAAGCTGTTATTGTGAAAGAAGCCAGTGTGCTAAATTAACATTCAAAATGATGCTACTTTTTTAATCAACAGAAGGCAGTGGAGCAGTGTCAATCCATCTACTTTCATAGTCTTTTTTATATGCCCATTTCCACCTGCGATGACTCCATAAATAATTATCTGGGTTTTCTTTGATAACGGATTCTAAAAAGTTTCTGTACAACAAGGTTATTTCTCCCGCTTTACATTCTGCCGCATTTTCATGAACGATAGTCGTATCTAAATGATAATATCCTCTTTTGATTTTTATAAATTTTACAAAAACAACCGCAGTATTGTTTCGGATGGCGCCTTTATCCGGGCCAGTAACAAAAGGAGCAGGCACATTAAAAAAGTTTAGCCAATACGCATTATTAGGTATGCTAGGATTTTGATCTGCAGCCAACCCAATTGAATATTGTTTGCTAAATAATTGATGCATGCTGTTTTTAAAGTCTTGTGCAGCAATCAATATCGTTCCGTTCTTTGATCTTAAATCGTAAAATATTTTATTAACTGACTTGTTATTGATTCTCATGTACACCCCTATCCAAGGAATAGGGAGCTTTTTAGCTATTAACCAATTCGCATATTCCCAACCAAACTGATGACCACTATGAAATTGAATATTTTTGCCTGTTTTAGCCAAAGCAATAACTTTATCTATATCAATGGTGGCCCTTTTTAAAAATGATTTCTCTGAAATACTAATCATTTTAATTGCCTCAATAAAAGTATCGGTAAGGTTTTTATAAAACTGCTTCGCAATTTTTACTTTTTCTGTTAGCGATTTATCAGGAAAAGCAATATGGAGATTATTCATCACCACCTTTTTTCTATAACCAATTACATGATATAATATAAAATAAGCGACATCACTGATTCTATATAATATAAAAAAGGGAAGCAATGAAAGAAGGTATAATAATCCAAAAATGAGGTAATACATACACTTGTTTATACAATGAATAAAATCTAAAATATTTTTATAAAATAGTATTTTGAATAATCGCCGAACGAGTAGTAAAATCAGTATTATAATGCAGCCCGCGACTCTCTTTTCTCAATTCAGCACTCTTTACAATCAAATAAGCTGCGGTAATCATATTTCTCAATTCGCATAATTGGGGCGATACTTCTGTTTTTTGATACAACTGTTCGGTTTCTTCATGTAATAAATCAAGTCGTTTATTGGCTCTATGCAACCGTTCATTGTTTCTAACTATCCCCACATAATCACTCATCAATAATTTTAATTCTTTCAAACTCTGTGTAATAAGAATCATTTCATTGGGAGCGTTGGTACCAGTGGCATCCCAATCGGGAATGTGTTCATTGATGGAGATGTTGTTTATTTGATTTACAGAAGCTACATAACTTCTATGAGAAAAAACCATCGCTTCTAAAAGAGAATTGCTTGCCAGTCTGTTCGCACCATGCAAACCTGTACTTGCACATTCACCCGAAGCAAATAAGTTTTTAATTGAACTTCTTCCCCACTCGTCTGTTTTCACTCCGCCACAACTATAATGAGCTGCAGGGGCAATGGGTATCCTATCTTTTGCAACATCAATTCCTACACTCAAACACTTGGCATGAATATTTGGAAAGTGCTCTTTGAATTTTTCCTGATTCATATGAGTACAATCTAAATACACAAATTCAGTTCCATTTATTTTCATTTCATTATCAATCGCCCTCGCTACAATATCTCTAGGAGCAAGATCTTTTCTTTTATCATAACGTTCCATAAATGCTTCGCCGTTAGCATTTCGAAGTATTCCACCATCTCCTCTTACCGCCTCAGTTATTAAAAAAGATTGTCCTCGTACACCTGCCTCATACAATGCTGTTGGATGGAATTGAATAAACTCCATGTTTTCAATGCGTCCTTTTGCTCTATACACCATCGCCACTCCATCTCCAGTAGCAATAGCAGGATTGGTAGTAGTACGATATACTTGCCCGTTCCCTCCCGCGCCTAGCAGAGTGATTTTAGCAACAATTTTTTCTATTTTTTTTGTTTTGAGATTCAGCACATACACTCCATAGCATTCTATATCGGGAGTAGATTTTGTTACGAGATAACCAAGATGATGCTGCGTAATTAAATCCAATACAAAGCAATGACTAATGAGATGGATATTTTTATGTTTCTTAATAGCAGCCAACAAGGTTCGTTCCATTTCATTCCCTGTTACATCCTTGTGATGAAGAATTCTACTTTCGCTATGTCCACCTTCTTTTCCTAATTTGAAATCACCATCGGGTGCTTTGTCAAATTGAGCTCCCCAATCGATGATCTCCTTGATGCGATCTACTCCTTCTTTTACAACAATTTCAACAATGTGTTTGTCGCAAAGCCCATCACCTGAAATTAAGGTATCCTCAATATGTTTGGAAAAACTATCCTGATCAAAATTTATAACTCCTGCAATACCGCCCTGAGCATATTTGGTATTGGTTTCGTCGCTAGTGGTTTTTGTTATTACGGTAATAGATTTATCAGGGCAGTCTTGCGCTACTTTTAGTGCATAAGTGAGGCCTGCAATCCCTGAACCTATTACTAAAAAATCTGTTTCCATAACAACATACAATTGAAAAAAGCTTACACAATTGGAGCCTCTACCCAGGCGCCATTGTCTTTGATTAAATTAACCAGTTCGGCTACTGCTACCTCGCTGTTTACATTTCTTTTTACTATTTCTTTCCCTTTATATAATGTGATTTTACCTACTCCACTTCCCACATACCCAAAATCAGCATCAGCCATTTCTCCGGGTCCATTTACAATGCAACCCATGATAGCAATTTTTACTCCTTTTAAGTGATTGGTAACGGCTCGTATACTAGCTGTTGTTTCTTGTAAATCAAATAAAGTTCTGCCGCAACTGGGGCAACTGATATATTCTGTTTTGGAAATACGTGTACGTGTAGCTTGCAATATTCCAAAAGAAATAGAATTTACTAATTTAATATTGGTAGCCATTTCTGTGTTCGCATGATGATAGCTAAAACAAACCCCATCACACATTCCATCAATTAATAACGCGCCGGCTTCAACGGAGAAATGAATCAAGCTTTCATCAATCGATTGATGAGTACTGTCACAAAATAGTATAGCAGGATTTTGAATATTGTTATTTGTCAACTCTACAAACATTCTACGAATAGATTGCATTGCATTCTTATTCGTTGAGCTCAAACAAATCACTGCAGTTGTATCGTTTGATAACTGCTTACATAAAAGATCAAAGGAAGGTTGATTGCTTACATTAGAATAACAATCAATCTTGATAAAATTTAGCGTAGCTGAGCGAATGATCGACTCATTCAAATAATCGGCAGCCTCAATAATAGGGAAACATTTATCCTTATCAATCGCTAGAAGCCATTCTTGTTGGGGTAAAATTACTTTTAAAGTGCCGGGCAAAGCAAACATGGGAGCAGTTTTACAAAAAATATAATCTGCTGCTGCATCTGCAATATTCCATTTGTCTGATTGAGCATCGTAATGATACCCTAAGTCCTGCAAATGATTCTCATTGATATTTTCGTATTTGCTAAGATCTGTAACAACAACAGGCACGTTCTTTAAGCCAATATTTGAAACTGCAAAAGTGGGTCTTCTTTGATAACAGAAAGGATCATATGGAATGGTGTGCATGAGTGGCACATTACCATAAGAATGTTGATTTTGTTCTGTTGGCTGATATCTCTTTACAAGGTCTTTACATACCGGTATTTCAAACTCTGGATCTTCGGTTAAAGACACTCGAATAGTATCTCCAATGCCATCTTCAAGCAAGGTTCCAATTCCTATAGCTGATTTTATTCTTCCATCTTCACCATCACCCGCTTCTGTAACACCCAAATGCAATGGATAGCAAACTTCAAATTCATTCATCATTTGACTAATCAACAATCTATATGCCTGCACCATCACCTGGGGGTTGCTGCTTTTCATACTCAACACAATGTTGTGAAAATTTTCGCCACGTGCGATTCTTAAAAATTCCATTGCACTTTCAACCATTCCATTTGCTGTATCACCATAACGACTCATAATGCGATCGCTTAAGCTTCCATGATTGGTACCAATCCGCATAGCCGTACCATGTTCTTTGCAGATTTTTACCAACGGAGTAAATCGCTCTCTGATTCTTTCTATTTCCTCCGCATATTCAATATCTGTATATTCTAATTGTTCAAATTTTTTCTTGTCAACATAATTGCCTGGATTGACACGCACTTTTTCTACAATTCTTGCAGCAATTTCCGCAGCATTGGGAGTAAAATGAATATCAGCAATTATGGGGATATCATATCCTCTTTTTCTAAGCTCATCTTTAATTTGTTGAAGATTCTCTGCTTCTTTTTTTGAAGGAGCTGTAATGCGAACCATATCAGCCCCCGCTTCGATGCACCTGATGGTTTGTTCGACTGTAGCCATTGTATCCATGGTGTCAGTAGTCGTCATCGTTTGCACTCGTATTGGATGATGGGCGCCCAACAATAAATTACCGATTTTAACTTCCAGGGTTGGAAGTCTTTTATACGTAGTTAAAGATTTACAATATGATTGCATAAAAAATTGAACACTATTTAATTAATACATCCAATACAAAATTGAAATCAACAGCTTATTTTTTTCCTTCAAAAAAACCATACTGTTTTAAAATTCCTTTAGTAATATCTATTCTTTTTTTCTCCATGTCGATTGCAGGATCCGAAGATTGAATCATTGTCACAAAAAAATAAACATGTCTATTTTCCTCAATCCATCCAATAAGCCATCCTATTGAATGATGTAACCTGTCGTGTGCCAACCCTGTTTGATAACTAAGCTTATACGCGGTATTGTCTTCTTTTATCATCATATCTCTCACAGATTGCTGCACTGATTTTCTAAAAGGCAATTGATCAAAATACAAACGCTTCAGTAAGCCCAATTGTTCGTCAGGAGAAATAGTAAGATTGTTGTTTAGCCAAAAAGAATCAACAGAACCGGTAATATTTTTATTACCATAAGAAAGGCTGTCTACCCATCTTTGTAAAGTGTCTTTCCCCATTCTTCTAGCTACTTCCTGATAAAAGGGAACGCAATTAGATTGAAAGGCCTGAGTAATATTCATGTCCTTGTTACAGGAACTATCTTCTCTGACGATTCCGTCCCACTTAATAAGCATGTTTTCATCTGACACAATACCAGTTTCTAACGCAATCAGTGAATTAACGATTTGAAAAGTAGAAGCAGGAGAAAATCTACTGGTATCCAAATTCATATTATAAACAGTCACTTGTCCATCACTGTTATTAATCATGGTGAAACATCCTTCTACTTTGCTTGAGTCAAAATATCTTTTTAAGCTGTTGTCTAATTTTGCTTTGTTTACAGAACAAGCGCTGAAGGAAAAAAGCAACACAGCATATAAAAGAGCTGAAAAATTTGTTTTGTTTTTATGATTGGTCATGATTTTCAAAAAATTACTGAGGTGGAAATAATTTATTTAATAGACTTTAAATGCACTGCTGTAGCATCCAATGCTTCATAAAAAGATTTGCCGAATTTTCGAATCAGTGGTTCTTTTAAAAACTGATACACCGGCACTTTTAATTTTTTACCAAGAGAGCAAGCAGCTTTACAACTATCTTCTCTTGGTTCATAATTAGCATATTCAGTATTGCCATTCGAGCTTTTTTTCACAATAACAGGAAATAGATGACAACTAATGGGCTTTTTCCATTTTACTTTCCCATCAATGTACGCTTGTTCTATTCCGCATTTTACAATTCCATTAATATCAGTAATACCGTACACGCAAATTTTACTTTTTATTGTTGGAGTAACCCAACCAAACTCTTTATCATAAACATATCGGCCTTGCTTTTCAATTTCATTTTTACTTTCACTATTTAAATAAGGGAATACTTTATCAAATACCTCATCTATACTTTTTAATTCTTCTTTATCAAGAGGGGCACCAGCATCTCCATCAACGCAACAAGCGCCTTTACATTTATTCAAATCGCACACAAACTGCTCACTTACAATTTGGTCACTTACCAATACATGTTCAATTGCTATCATAGGGCAAAAATACGAGGGATTAATGAAAGGAATGTTGAGATTTATTGTTAAATAAAGAAAAGATGGTCTGTTTAGTTCTACTTGTTTTTCCAGCGAAAAGTATTGATCAATTGCTCAATGTCTTTCTGTAAAAAATCTTGTACTGGCCTTAAGGAATCTGCATTGGGAGTGGCATCAAAATACAATGCTCCTCTCAAAAAATTATGAGTAGAATCACTTAAGAAAAACTGCTTTGCCGTTGCTGCATTTCCCCCTACTTTGAAATAAATTCCATGAAGGCCATTCGGAGTATGCATCAAGCTATCATTGATTGAGCTAGCAATCACATTGTTTTTATTGGTTAAATTAAAGGCGTCATTTACCATCAAATCAAATTGATTCACCCCAATAGAATCTTTATATGTTCCGTTGGATTGTTTTATTTTATAATGCGCCTTCCCTCCAATGATTTTATAGCTTAGAAAAATCTTTGCATTCAAAGTGGGAAAATCAACATTAATCCAATAATTGTTTTCAGGGGTACTATCAAAGAAGGTGCTGTCTTGCACTATTTTAGCATAAGCAGGGTACTCAAATGAATAAGGAAAAGAAGAATCACTGAAAGTCCTATACACATGATTAGGTAATGGAATATTGAAGTATCCTTTTTTCTTTGAAGTGTAGTTGGAATTACATGCAACAAAAAAGCAGCACAGCATAATAAGCATTGCAATAAATGATCGCTCTTTTTTCATTGGATTCTTTTATACTATTCGGCAGGAATTGGTGGATGAATGATTACTTTAATTTTATCGATTCTATTTTTATTGATCTCTAATGGAATGAAGGTGAAATAATCGGTGATCAAACTTTCGTTTACTTGAGGGAATTCGCCTGCAATTTCAAGTACTAGGCCTGCTAATGAATCGCTTTCGCCTCTAAGGGATTCAAGTGTATCAATGGGCATATTCATTGCCTTACACGCATCATTGATCATTGTTTTTCCTTCAAAAATATAATTGTACTCATCTATCTTTCTATTATCAGTCTCCTCATCATCAAATTCATCTTTGATTTCACCAATAATCTCCTCCATAATATCTTCTAGTGTCACAATTCCCGAAGTGCCACCAAACTCATCTACTACAATTGCAAAGTGAACCCTTTTAATACGAAATTCCTGCATCAAATCTTCAATTAATTTTTGCTCATGCACAAAATAAGGCGCTCTTATAAGTGTATGCCAATCAAAATCGAGTGATTGATTTAAATAAGGCAGCAAATCTTTTGTATGCAGGGTTCCTAGTATTTCATCAAGATTACTTTTATACACGGGCAATCTAGAATAATGTAATTCTTCTACCTTTTTTATTACTTGTGAAAATGTATCAGACGAAGAGATTCCGCTAACGTCCAGTCTAGTAAGCATTATTTGCTTAACAGTGGTGTCGCCAAATTTTCTGATTCCTTTTAATATCTGTTTCTCTTCTAAACTTGCCTCGTGTTCCGGTAAAAGATCAATTGCATAATCAAGATTGCGATTGCCCATGCCCGATGTTTTTGGAGGAGCTACTTTTTTCTCTATGTTGTCACTCAATTGAACGAATCGCTTACTCAATCTGTAAAATAAACTATTGAATATCTCGATTATTAAAGATGCTGTAGAGGCAAACCAAACCTTGTGATGAGTAGCCCATACTTTAGGCAACACCTCCGCAAACAATACCAATAGAAACGTTACGGAGGATGCTTTTATTAAAAAGATAATCCAAAAGCTAACATCATACAACGCCAACCAATCATTGATCAATAAATTAGAAATAAGAATAATTCCAATGTTTACAAAGCTATTAGCGATCAGCATGGAGGCAAGCAAAATTTTGGGCTGTTCCAATAAGCTTACAATGCGTCTAAATGAAGGCTGCTTTCTTGTTTTAAGAATATTAAGATCCTTTGAAGTCAGAGAGAAAAAAGCAACTTCACTTCCCGCTAAAAAAAAGGAAATGACCAGTAGAAAAAAAATAGAGAAAATTAAAATAGTTGTTGCAGCAATATTAATAACTAAGAAACTAAATAGATGATTAGAAAAGGATAAGGCCGAATGGTAGTCCAAAATAAATTATTTAAGTCAACAATCACTTACAACATATTGCGTTGCAAATTTATACTAAAAAGGGAGTTTTTCATTGCTGATGTCCTCCTGTGATGAATCAGAAGTAGGAGATTGAAAATCTTGTCCTTCGGTTCCCGCTGATTCCGAAACACCGTCATTTCGTTTATCCAACATAATCAGATTGTCTCCTATGATTTCTGTTGTAAATTTCTTATTGCCTTCTTTGTCATCCCAACTACGTGTTTTAAGACGTCCTTCAATATATACAGCACTTCCTTTATGCAAATACTTTTGAGCCAGTTCTGCCAGCCCTCTCCAAAGCACAATGCTATGCCATTCCGTTTGCGCTACTTGTTTACCCGCTCTATCCTTGTATGTTTCGGTTGTAGCTAAAGAAAATTTAGCCACTGCAATATTCCCTTCTAGAAATTGCATTTCAGGATCTTTTCCCAGATTACCAATCAGCATCACCCTGTTTACACCACGCATTTTATCTGATTTATTCTAAACAAATGTAAGAATACATACGCATCTATCAAAGTTCAAATGGGCGTTAAGTGTGATTGCTAGAAACTCCCTTTGTTGTCTTTAAGGTATTGTGCAGTTAGTTTAGGAAAGGCTAGTTTTTTTAAGGCCTGTAGATCAACGGCTTCAAAGTCTTGAAGACGGAGGGCTTTTTTTAATTGCACATGTACAAAATAAGCAAAAATGGTCTGATGCGTCAGTTGTTGTTTATACACTTCTGATGTAAATCCGATGGTGTCTTTGGGGCCAACAATCTGTTTGAATTGCCTCAACTCAATGAGTTCTTCTAATGCTATTTTTTGAGGAGTTTCTACCCCAATAAATTCATGTAGATTTTGCCAAATATCTTTTTCATTTCGTTTTCTCAGATAATATTTCCCTTTATAACTAGCAACAATGTAAATAAACCACCGATTCTTTTTAATTAATTTCTTTGTTTTAATGGGCAATATATCAATAGTGTCAGTTGCTAATGCTACACATTTGGAAGACAATATACAATCGGCGCATTGGGGCAATTGAGGCTTGCAAATTGTTGCACCAAAATCCATGATCGCCTGATTATAAATAGCTGCTTGGTCTTTTTTCAATAATTGAAAAGACAACTGGGCAAATAGCTTCCTTCCCTCTATAGAGTCAATGGGAGTCTCTATTCCAAAAAATCTCGCCAATACCCTCATCACATTCCCATCCACTACCGCATGAGGTAGATTATATGCAAAGGAGGCAATCGCGGCCGCTGTATAAGGACCTACTCCTTTCAACTGTAATATATCCTCATATTTTTCTGGAAAACGGCCATTGCATTCTTTGGAAATAAATGTAGCAGTAGCTAATAAGTTTTTACAGCGTGAATAGTAGCCCAATCCTTCCCATAATTTAAAAACATCCGATTCCTTTGCAGCAGCTAATTGATGAATGGTGGGATATGTTTTTACAAACTTGTTATAATAGCTCAATCCTTGTTCTACCCTAGTTTGTTGAAGGATTATTTCACTGAGCCATATTTTATAAGGGTCTTTCTCAAATTTCCAGGGCATTTGCCTTTTATTGGAAAATTGATTCCAAAAAAGGAGTTTTTTAGTGAAGAAAAGATGAGTTTTGGGGGTAATCATCGCCTTTAATAGACTATTAATGTACAAACCTATTGATTATCACCAACTTAATTTTTGTTTTTAAATTATTTTTCTTAAATTACTTTCAAAATAATTTACATATGAGAAAAGCAGACTTAATAAACAAAATTTCAGATAAGACAGGTATACCCAAAGTCGATGTGCTTGTAACCCTTGAAACCATGTTTAAAGAGGTAAAAGCTTCGCTCGCAAGCGGAGAAAACCTCTATATACGGGGCTTTGGAAGCTTTATTATTAAAAAAAGAGCTGCAAAAATTGGAAGAAATATTAAGAAAAATATTTCAGTATCTATTCCAGAGCATTTTATTCCCGCCTTTAAACCTGCAAAAGAGTTTGTTCAGGAAATAAAATCTTCTCCGAATATTAAAGAAGCACCGCAAGTAAAGGAAAATAACGAGGATTAACCTACCTTTGCGCCCTGCTGAATATGCAGCAGCATAACAGATTACAGTGAAAAAACAAGCAATTCTAGCCGGGGTAGGCATTCTTTTGGTAGGTATTCTATTTTTTTTAGGGCGAACATCAACTCCCCCAAAGCCTATTGCGCAAGCAATATCAAAAGACATACAAATATTTGATATCCAAAAGTTTATCGCTGGTTCTAAGCTAAAACTCACATCTTCTCAAAGTATTTTTTTATCTACACTTGAAAACAATATTAGCCGGGGAGATATTGTAAATCAACAAGTTATTGCAAATACGGCCATCGCTAACTTCTGGAAAGACAGCATTCAACTGTTTGAACCCTATGCCTTTTATATTAGTGAAGCCGCGAAGTTGGATAAGTCAGAAAAAAACCTCACCTTCGCTGCCCAATTATTACTAGGTAATATTAGAGGAGAGCAAGATGAAGCGAAGTTAAATTGGGAAACAAGCCTTGCCATTGAGTTATTTGAAAAAGCCATTGTACTCAATCCAAACAACGATGATTTAAGAATTGGATTAGGTAGTTGCTATGTTTTTGGGAAAGGAAGAAATGGAGATCCTCAGCAAACAATGAGAGGCATTCAGGAGTTGTTGGGAGTAATCAGAAAAGATTCTACCAACATGAAAGCACAGTTAGTTCTTGGAGTAGGTGGATATGTTTCTGGTCAATATGATAAAGCAATAGCACGTTTGTCAAAAGTGGTAGTTCAGGAGCCAAATAATTTAGAAGCAATTGCTTTTTTAGCTGACACTTACGCAGCAAAAGGAGAAAAAGAAGAAGCAATCAAGTGGTATTTAATTACAAAGCGACTCGCAAATAGTCCTGAATATACCAAGGAAGTAGACGAAAGAATTAAGTTGCTGCAGAAATAAAAAATAGAATACAACAATACTTAAAATAATTTTTTAACAAAAAAAGACTAGGTTATGCCTTGTGGTAAAAAGAGAAAACGTCATAAAATCGCTACACATAAGCGTAAAAAACGTTTAAGAAAAAATCGTCATAAGAAGAAGTAGGTTCTAAAGAGCGTTGCCGGTAATTGTTTAAACAAACAATCCCACATCGGTACAATTCCCTTTTTCTTTAAATACTGTTAGCGCGAAAATGCTATATGCTGTCTATTTTTAGGAGGACGACAGCTGTATAGCATTCATTCAGTGCTTACTATTTTTCCTACCGTGAAGTGCATAATGGTCTAAAAAACATTCGTTTGACCAAGGAATTAATTATTAATGTAATCCCGAAGGGTGTTGAAATTGCCCTGTTGGAAGATAAGAAACTCGTTGAGTTGCATAGCCAAAAAGCTGATGCCAACTTTTCGGTGGGAGACATATACCTAGGAAAAGTAAAAAAACTAATCCCAGGATTGAATGCAGCATTTGTAGACGTTGGATTTGAAAAAGACGCTTTTCTTCACTATACCGATTTAAGCCCTTATGTTAAATCGATCCTCAAATTCACTCATCAATACAACAATCAAAAGCAAGGAGATTCCTTTGATTTCTCAAAATTTAAGGTAGAGCCAGAAATCATCAAGACCGGAAAGATCAATGATGTATTAAGCGGTAAGCCTACTATTTTAGTGCAGATTTTAAAGGAACCCATAGCAGCAAAAGGACCAAGGCTCACTTGTGAATTATCTCTAGCGGGAAGATTTGTAGTTGTAGCTCCATTCAATGATGTCATTGCTATTTCAAGAAAGATTCATTCTTCAGATGAAAGAAAAAGATTGCATAAAATTATAGAGGCTGTTAAGCCGAAAAATTTAGGAGTGATTGTTCGCACGGCCGCAGAAGGAAAAAATACTGCCGAATTGCATGAGGATCTACTTAGGCTAGAAGCCAATTGGAAAAGCATTCAATCTAATTTAATCGGAGCTGTGCCGCCTGCAAAAGTGTTAAGCGAACAAGGAAAAACAAATAGTATACTTCGAGATTTACTCAATGCAGACTTTAATCGCATCGTAGTAAACGATAAAACTATTTTCAATGACACGAAAAGTTACATTCAGCGAATAGCTCCAGATAAAACAGATATTCTTTCTTATTATAGTAATGGTGAATCCATTTTTGATACTTATGGAATTACCAAGCAAGTAAAAGCTTCATTTGGTAAAACTGTAAACCTTCCTAGTGGTGCCTATTTGATTATTGAACACACCGAAGCATTGCATGTAATAGATGTAAATAGCGGATATAAAAGTGTAAGCAATAACCAAGAACAAAATGCATTGGAAACGAATCTTGAAGCAGCAGAAGAAATTGCTCGTCAGCTTAGATTGCGTGATTTAGGAGGTATTATTGTGGTTGACTTCATTGATATGAAATTAATGGAGAACAAGAAAAAGCTGGCAGATGCAATGGAAGAATTTATGCGGTCAGACAGAGCCAAGCATGCCGTTCTTCCTATTACTAAATTTGGATTAATGCAAATTACCAGGCAAAGAATGAAGCCTGAGATGAATATCAATACAAGTGAAGTTTGTCCTAGTTGCAATGGAACAGGGAAAATTTCATCCACACTGATCTTAGAAGACGAAATATCGAAAAACCTTAATTACCTTATTATGCAACATCATAAAGGGTTAAGAATTGAGGTGCATCCTATCATCTATACTTATCTTACAAGTGGCTTCCCTTCTCGTAAATTGAAATGGAGTTGGAAATACAAGCAACGCATTAAAATCAAAGCCAATAACCACTGTCATTTAACGGAATTCCGATTTTATGACAATAGCGGCGAGGAGATTAAACTATAATAATCTAAAGAAATATTCAACCATCCTTAATGCTGATGATTGTGTTGCATGGCAGTTAACTCTTCTGTAGTTACTTTCTTCTCTTTAGTTTTAACACTCTTCTCTATAAAAGAAAATATTTTTTCAGTAATCAGTCTGCGATAAGTAGCGTCCACTTGCTTTTCATCTTTCATCATCCTGTCTATATAGCTATCTAACCAACTTAAGTCTTCTCCCATATTCATTTGACCAAAATAACGCATCACTTCTTCTTTCATGTAGTCCTTTAATTCATCCTGACTAACCTCTAATTTATTGTCAACTATTAATCGATCGCTGATTAAAGTCCATTTAAGTTGATTAGCAAACATTGGAAATTCAGCTTCTGCTTCGGCTGCAGTCTTAGGTTTTTCTCCTCCCGTTTGCAACCATTTTTTTAAGAACGCTTCAGGAAACTGCATGGTTGTTTTATCTAACAACAAATGATACAATTGGTCGTGCAGTTGATTGCGACTTTGAGCGCCCCAATATTTTTCTATTTCTTCTTTTAAGATAGCACGAAGCTCTTCTTCTGTTTGAATGTTTTTACCAGGATAGATTTCATTGAAAAACTCCCCGTCCAAGGCACGCTTTTCTATCAATCCTACCTTCACCAAATCAAGTTTGAAATACTTTGAAGCCGCCTCTTTATCGCCTTTTTCAAAGCCAAGATCCTGAAGCATCATGTCTAACTTTTCTCCTTCAAATGTTTTACTCAATTGAAAAACCAAGCTGTCGCCAGTTTTTTTACCCATTAACTGCTTTTGAATAGCAGGGGTAAAATATTTCAACAACACTGAATTCTCTTTGCTAATACCACCTTCAACAACAGATCCATCTTTATCAGCTTCTGAAAACAATACATTGAGAACATTTTCTTCATTATCAATCTGCTCGGGCTCCATCATTTTACCGCCTTTTATTTGCATGCGATTGATCTCTTCAGTAATCATTTCGTCATTTACATCTACTTTATTAAGCGTAAGCGTTTCTTTAGCAAGATCAGCAATCTTAAAGCTTGGCTTCAATCCCATTTCAAATCCAAAATCATAATCAATAGGATTGTTAAAATCGATTTTACTTAAATCGTTTTCTAATGGAAGCGGCTGAGCAAAAATTTCTGGCTTTTCGTCGTTCAAATAGGTATATAGCTTTTTTTCAACGGTTCTTAATACTTCCTCATTAAAAATAGAAGGACCATACATTTTTCTAATCATTCCAGTAGGAACCATTCCTTTTCTAAAGCCGGGGATATTAGCTGTTTTGCTATATTCTTTCAACTTCTTTTCAAAAGAAGGTAAATATTCTTCTTTGCTGACTTTAATGGTCAATTTGTCTGTTAATAATCCAATGTTTTCTCTTGCTACTGTTGCCATTTTTTATACGATTGATAGGTTGATAAATTAAATAAGTTGATAAGTCAATGGGAGTATGTTTGCAACAAAGCTGCCTACATGTCAACCTGTAAACTTATCAACTTACGCTGTGCGGATGATAGGGGTCGAACCTACATGCCTCGCGGCGCCAGATCCTAAGTCTGGTGCGTCTGCCAATTTCGCCACATCCGCAACGGTTGTTTGTAAAAACTCTCCTTCAAGAGCAACTACAAACGGGGGTGCAAAACTACGGTTTTTCTTATATAAAATGCATCATAATAGCAACTTATTATTAAATCTTTGAGAAGATTTATGTTTTTACGGTACCTAATTTACTGCCTTTGAGCCTTTTGAAGTAAATTCGTATAGTTTGATGGAAACAACTGATATCATACCAACCTATAACCTTACTGAAGAGGAAGAGAAAAAAGAAATCCTTAGGGAATACCGTGGCCTATTAAGAGTGTTAAAACTTAAAATGAAGCCAGGCGACAAGGTGCTACTTCGCACAGCTTTTGAAATGGCTGTTGAAGCACATAAAACCATGCGCCGAAAAAGTGGAGAACCCTATATATTACACCCTCTGGCAGTCGCCAAAATTTGCGTGGATGAAATTGGCTTAGGAGTAAGAAGTAGTATCTGTGCTCTATTGCACGATACTGTTGAAGATACCGACATTACCCTGGAAGACATACAAAGAGAATTTGGTTCTGAAATTGCAAAAATTGTTGACGGACTAACAAAGATTGCATCCGTAATGGATGCCAATACCACCCAGCAGGCAGAAAATTTTAAAAAAATATTATTAACCCTTACAGATGATCCAAGGGTAATTCTGATAAAGCTAGCCGACAGACTCCACAACATGCGAACGCTGGATTGCATGAAAACAGAAAAGCAATTAAAAATTTCTTCTGAAACAGTATATGTATATGCTCCATTGGCTCATAGAATGGGATTGTACAATGTAAAAACTGAAATGGAAGATCTTTCCATGAAATACATGGAGCCCGATACCTACCGGCTCATTGCACAAAAATTGCAGGACACTAAAAGAGAGCGCACTCGCTATATCAATGATTTTATTAGACCATTAAAAGAAAGCATTCAAAAGACCGAGCTCGATTTTGAAATTTATGGACGCCCCAAAAGCATCCATTCTATTTGGTCTAAAATAAAAAAGAAAGGAGTATCATTTGAAGAGGTGTACGACTTGTTTGCCATTCGCATTATCGTAAACTCTTTACCAGAAAAAGAAAAAGAAGACTGCTGGAAAGTGTATAGCATCATCACAGACGAATACAACCCTTCACCCGAAAGATTGCGCGATTGGCTGAGCAATCCAAAAAGCAATGGGTATGAAGCACTTCATACCACCGTGATGGGGCCAATGGGAAAATGGGTAGAAGTGCAAATTCGAACAAAAAGAATGAATGAAATTGCCGAAAAAGGACTTGCTGCACATTGGAAATATAAAGAAGGCAAAGATGATGAAAGCAGGTTTGATAAGTGGTTTCAGCAAATCAGAGAAGCCCTTGGAAACCAAGATACCAACTCACTTGATTTTCTACAAGATTTTAAAACATCCTTCTTAACTGAAGAAATTTACGTTTATACTCCAAAGGGTGATATTAAAATGTTACCCATTGGTGGTACAGCGCTCGACTTCGCTTTTAGTGTGCACACTGCCGTGGGTTCTAAATGTATTGGCGCCAAAGTAAATCACAAGCTAGTACCCATTAGTTATAAACTTAGAAGTGGCGACCAGATTGAAATTATAACCAGTGCCAAACAAAAACCAAATAACGAATGGCTCAAGTTTGTTATTACAAGCAAGGCTAGAAATAAAATTAAAGATTCTTTAAAAGAAGAAAAAAGACAAATTGCTGAAACAGGCAAATACAATCTTGAAAGAAAATTGTCTTCCATGGGGCTTCCTATGAGTCAACACAATGTGGAAGAAATAACTAATTTTTATAAGACAGGTAGCAGCTTAGATTTATTTTACGATATCGCAATCAAAAAAAATGATCTCAAAGAATTAAAAGACTTTAAAATTCATGGCGATAAAATAGCCGCTCCAAAGATTGCAAAAATCACAGAAGACAAAACAGGATTACAGGGCTTTAAGGCGGGGGATAAAAAAGATACGGAATTAATCATTTTCGGAGAAAGCAGCGATCGAATCATGTACACGCTTGCGAATTGCTGCAAGCCAATACCCGGCGACGATGTGTTTGGATTTGTTACTACGGGAGAAGGATTGAAAATCCATCGAACCAATTGCCCAAATGCAGCTAGACTATTAGCCAATTATGACCATCGAGTAGTTAAAACCAAATGGGCAAAAAATAAAGAAATCTCTTTCTTAACGGGTTTAAAAATTGTGGGATTAGATGACGTGGGAGTCATTCATAAGATTACAAATTTATTGAGTGGGGAAATGAAGGTAAATATTTCGGCCATGACCATCGAAGCAAAAGATGGAATCTTTGAAGGAAATGTAAAAATATTTGTCAACGATAAAGAACAACTAAACGAAGT
>CANFJP010000002.1 GCA_947447485.1 Chitinophagaceae bacterium | reverse complement strand
TTTCTTAAGTTGATTTGTCATAAATACTGCATTCAATTTTTCTATCATTGGCAAAGGAACCACTAACACTTCCACGCCGCTTTGTTTTAATAATTCAATCCCTGAAACAATAGGATTGGGATCAATGGAGCCAATAACCACTCTTCCTATTTTATGCTGCAAAATCAACTCTACACAAGGAGGCGTTTTTCCATGATGAGAACAAGGCTCTAATGTAACATAAAGCGTTGTTCCTGTTAAATCTCTTGTTTTCTTTAAAGCTGCTTGAATCGCAAAAACTTCCGCATGAGGGCCACCACAAAGCTGGTGGTATCCTTCACCCAATATCTCATTGTTTTTATCTACAACAATGGCACCAACTAAAGGATTGGGTCTTACCTGCTTAGGAGACGCCATTTTAGCCAATATAAATGCCTTATTTAGATAACTTTGATGGTTCATACATCTTATCTTTGTGGCGCTAAAATTAAACTTTTAATTTAGATGTTCACCGGAATTGTACATTCTGCGCTTATAAAATCAATCAACCCTAGCGAAACAGGGTGGACTGTAGTAATAAACGCCCCTGTAATTGCTGCCAAAGTATCATTGGGCGACAGCGTAGCGATTGACGGAGCTTGTTTGTCAGTTATTAAAATCGACCAAGAAAACCTGCATTTCTTTGTTTCATTAGAATCCATTGATAAAACGATTATTCAATTTTATAAGATTGGACAAATTGTAAATGTTGAACTTCCTTTACAAGTGAATGGGTATATGGGAGGACATTATGTGTTGGGGCACGTAGATACAACAGCTAGTATAATTAATATCAAAACAACTGACCAGGCCTGGACAATTACGATTGAATTTCCTACAACTTTTTCTAAATATGTAGTGTATAAAGGTTCTGTAACAATCAACGGGGTTAGTTTAACAATAAACAATACAATCAAGAATACAATAGAACTTTGCATTATTCCTGTTACGCTGGAAAAAACAAATTTGAAAACATTAAAAGTAGGAGATAAAGTAAATGTCGAATTTGATATTTTAGCTAAATACACAGAAAAGTTATTAACCAAAGAAATTAATTAAAGTGTTTAATACTATCGAAGAAGCATTAGCATCGTTTAAAATGGGCAATCCCGTTTTGGTGATTGACGATGAAAACAGAGAAAATGAAGGAGATATTATTTTCCCTGCAGATGCTGCTACTCAAGAAAAAATAAATTTTTGTGCTGTACATGGCCGTGGATTAATCTGTATAGCAATGGCAGAACAAGTTGCTCAAAGACTCAACTTACATCCTGTTACAAGCAATTCAAAAGACAGATTTAGTACCGCTTTTTATGATTCTGTTGACGCAAATCATTCCTTTGGAATCACTACGGGTATTTCTGCAAAAGAAAGAGCTATCACAGCATCATTGATTGCTTCTAAAGAAAGCAAATCAACAGACTTTATAAAACCAGGACATTTATTTCCTGTGGTAGCAAAAAACAATGGAGTACTTGTAAGACCGGGACATACAGAAGCAAGTGTTGATTTGTGCATCCTAACAGGTCACGAGCCAGCTGCTGTGATGTGTGAAGTAATGGATGAAAATGGAAACATGCTTAGAAGAGAAGGATTGATTGCATTCGCTGCAACACATCAATTAAAAGCAATTACCATTCAACAAATTATTGATTATAGAAAACTTACTAAACATATTATCACCACTACTTCCGATAATCTATCTGAGCATTTCATCTCACTTTTATCCGAAGCCAATTTACCTACATCTTTTGGTGATTTCACCATCAGTATTTATAAAAACACCTTATCTGGTATTGAGCATTCTGTTCTCTCAAAAAAAGTGTCGAATAGCAAACCAATTGTAAGAATACATAGCGAATGTCAAACGGGAGATATATTTGGGAGCAGTCGCTGTGATTGCCAAAGCCAATTGCATCAATCGCTCGAATTAATAGAAGCCAATGGAAATGGTGCTGTGATTTATTTAAAGGATCAGGAGGGTAGAGGGATTGGAATAGGAAACAAAATAGCTGCTTACAAACTGCAGGAAGAAGGACAAAATACCTACGAAGCAAATGAATCTCTTGGATTTTCAAAAGATAGCAGAACCTATCAAGATGCCATTGAGATATTAAAAAAAATGAACTTAAATAATTTTCAATTGATAACAAATAATCCTGAAAAGATAAATTCTCTTCAACATGCAGGATTTACATTTAGCACATTGCAAATTCCATCAATCGGAAATCCACACAATAAAAAATATTTACAAGAAAAATTATCGATTGCAAAACACAGCATAAATATTCAATAATGATCGCCATCATCAAAGCAACATTTAATCCATTGTATACTGATTTATTAGAAAAGGGGTGTGCTACACATTTAACTCAACTCAACACTCCATTTGAAACCTTTGAATGCCCGGGTGCTGTTGAATTGGTGAGTTACACTAAAAAACTAATGGATTCAAAAAAATATGATGCGATTATTACTATAGGGGCCATTATCAAAGGAGATACAGATCATTACGAATATGTTTGTCAATTTGTAACCAACGGTATCAGTACATTGGCCACCCAATCTTCCATTCCAATTATATATGGTGTACTAACTACACAAACAGAAGAATTGGCTTACGAAAGAGCGGCCCTCGACCGCATGAACAAAGGAAAAGAATTTGCAGAAGCTGCCATTTTTATGATGGAAGCATTTGCTCGCGTGAAGTAATTTATTCTTACCATTTCTTTATTTATTTTCTTATGAGGATTACTCGCAACGCGAGTGAAAAGGATTATTGCATGATGCCAAATGGGGGAGGCTTCAAGCTTTTGCAAAACTTTGCAGCTTTTTTCAATCATCCCAACTCACTCAAGCA
Organism: Chitinophagaceae bacterium; assembly: GCA_947447485.1. Taxonomy (GTDB): domain Bacteria; phylum Bacteroidota; class Bacteroidia; order Chitinophagales; family Chitinophagaceae; genus Ferruginibacter. Next base: position 59,472 of record CANFJP010000002.1, on the reverse strand, counting down.
TTGCTTGGTTCGTTGTCGTTCATAAAAAAACCCACGAAATCGTGGGTTTTGTAAAAGCTTGGCGGAGAGTTAGGGATTGTCCTCGCTTTGCTCGGACATCGGAAGGGTTTCCGCATACAAAAAATCAAATGCAGAAACTTCGTTCCGACACATTTTTCATTTCACTCACTTTTGAAAGTAAACTTTCATCGCTCGTTCAACGAAAAATGCCCCTTTGGGGGGCATTTGATTTTTTCTGGCGCAGAGTTAGGGATTCGAACCCCAGGACCTGTTACAGTCAACAGTTTTCAAGACTGCCGCAATCGACCGCTCTGCCAACTCTCCGGGGCAAAAGTAAGGTTTGATTGTTTTAGTAACAAAAATTATGGGGCTTATTTTGAAAAAAAAGTACAGAAATACTTGATAATCAAATACAGTATGATAATATGGGGTATTATTTCTGAATAACAACCTCTTCATATGCGACCCGATTTCTATTTCCCCAAATACCCGCTTCCGTTCCAAGTCCAACTGATATGACCATGTTGATTTCGGCACCACAAGGTAACTGCAATGCTTTTTTTAAGCGCTTTTCATCAAAACCTTCCATTGGGCAACTATGAAAACCCTCTGCTGCAATAGATAACATAAAAGTTTGTGCAGCCAATGCACATGATTTATGAACAGTTACACGCTGATCGGCTTTTCCTCCAGCTCTGTAAAATGGTTTACGCAAGCCCATCATAAAACTAATTGTTCTTCTAATGGTAGACATAATTCCGATAGGATCACTACTGTACATCAAAGGCATTAGTTTGCCGTAATAATTTAATATGTTTTTCTGAACAGGATTTGGTTCTCCTTGAATAGATTCTTTTACACGTTGGAGATTCCATTTGGCCCTTTCACGCCATTTATCTTTTCGGGTTACAAAAACAACCATTTGCTGGGCCGTTTGTGCAGCTTGTTGATTCAAACAAAGTGGCACCATGGTTTGCAGCGCTTCTTTTGAATGTATCCAATGAAATTCCCACAATTGCATATTGCTACTATTGGGAGATAAAATAGCTCTTTCCAAGCTCACTTTAATCACTTCATCGGGCACTGGCACATTGCCATCAAATTTTCTATTTGATCTTCTAAATTCTACTACATTCTGAAATGCTTGATTCATTTGTAATTATTTTGAAATAAAAAATAACATTGCAAATGTAAAATAAATCAGGGGAGTAAATGCTGATAATGAAAACTGATTAACGACATTTTTTTGTTTAATTTTACTTCAATGAAGGAATTATCCGCTTTAAATAAATATTTCTGGAAATATCGTTGGCGCTTCATCCTCGGAATATTTTTTGTTATACTCACTAATTATTTTAGGATTCTATCTCCTCAACTTACCGGATATGTTGTCAATACAGTTGTATCGTCGATTGATGTTAAAAACGGACAACATATAATTTCTTCTACACATTATCACGAGTACGATTTTATTGTTCAATTAATTATTCAAAAATTCAACCAGATTCCATTTAAGAGTAAAATTTTTTATACGGGATTGATCTTATTCCTGATTGCCATTATTAGTGGTGTATTTATGTTTTTAATGCGTCAGACGGTCATCGTGATGAGTAGACATATTGAATATGATCAGAAAAACGAAATTTATGCGCATTATCAGCAATTAGATATGGCATTTTATAAAACACATAGTACCGGAGATTTAATGAATAGAATTTCTGAAGATGTAAGCAGGGTTAGAATGTACACAGGGCCCGCCATTATGTATTTTGCAAACCTAGCTGCTGTAATAGGATTTAGCCTTTATTTCATGCTGCAATCAGATGTTAAACTCACATTGGTAGCATTGTGCCCTTTACCCATTTTGGCCATCACCCTTTTCTTTGTAAATAATATTATTAATAAAAAAAGCGAACGCATTCAATCCCAATTAAGTGACCTCACCACCAATGCTCAAGAATCATATTCTGGCATAAGAGTGATAAAATCTTTTGTTCAAGAAAATGCAATGATTGGATTTTTTAAAAGCAATAGTGAAAAATATAGAATCAATGCATTGGAACTTGCAAAAACAGAAGCCATTTATTTTCCTAGCATGGCTTTGTTAATTGGATTGAGCACCTTGATTACAATTATGGTTGGCTCATTAGATGTAATTCATCATGTACCCGGCGCTAATATTGGAAAAATTGCTGAATTCGTTATGTACATACAGATGTTAACCTTCCCTGTAAGTGCCATTGGCTGGACGGCCAGTATTACACAAAGAGCAGTTGCATCTCAAAAAAGAATCAATGAATTTTTATTAACTGAACCTACTATTAAAAACGAATGTCCTATAATTGACAATTCATTAAAGGGAGACATTCAATTTAATCATATCAATTTTACCTATAGCCACACTGGAATTCAAGCAATCAAGGATCTAACTTTTACTATTTCAGCAGGAGAGAAGGTTGCGATCTTGGGTAAAATTGGAGCTGGCAAATCAACAATCGCTCAACTTTTATTAAGAATGTATGATGTTCAAAATGGCAGCATCACATTGGATGAGATTCCTATTAATAAATTTGACAAAGAACTAATAAGAAAACAAATAAGCTATGTACCACAAGATGTCTTTCTATTTAGTGATACCATAGAAAACAATATTCGTTTCGGAAAAGACAATGCGTCTTTAGATGAAATTGTTATCGCAGCAAAAAATGCGGGCATTTATAATGAGATTATGCATTTCCCTGATGGATTAAATACCATCGTGGGAGAAAGGGGTGTTACATTAAGCGGCGGACAAAAACAACGAATTTCTATAGCAAGAGCAATCTTAAAAGACTCCAAAATATTAATTTTTGATGATTGCCTAAGTGCCATAGACAGTAAAACTGAACAACAAATTTTAGAAAATCTTACCCCATATTTAGCAGGCAAAACGGCTATTTTCATCACCCATCGAATATCTACCTATTTTAAATTCGATAAAATATTGGTATTAGAGGAGGGTAAATTAGCTGAAATTGGCTCTCATGAAGAGCTTTTGAAGCAAAAAGGGCTTTATTTTGAGATGTTTGAGAGGCAATCAAAAGAGCAGAAAAATGCCTAATATTAGTCAAAAATGGCACTTTAAGCTTACCCCTCAATTATTTTTTCATATCAAAAACAAATTTATCTTTGTCTATATTTAAAAATATTCATTTTTTAAACATTTAAAACAATACCGTGGAGTACGATAACAACGAAAAAAAAATGGAAAGCGTTTACAGTATTCGTGTAAAAGCTGGAAAAAGAAGAACTTACTTTTTTGATGTAAGAGAAACAAGAGGCAATGATTTTTATGTAACCATTACAGAAAGTCGTAAAAGGTTTGATTCTGATGGATACGACCGTCATAAAATCTTTTTATACAAAGAAGATTTTAATAAGTTTTTAAAAGGGCTTAACGAAACGGTTGAGCATGTGAAAACAGAATTAATGCCTGATTTTGATTTTGATGCATTCAGCCATGAAACGCCTTATGAAGGAGAGGGAAGCCAACCTGCAGGAAATCAGGAGCATTCAAACGAAACGGTTGAACCCACTCAAACTGAGACAGTAAAAGAAAATCCAACTGATACAACTTCTGCTGATACAGGAGACAACGGAAGTACTGAGGAAGTTGACAAATGGTAAAATTTATATTATACACAGCAAAGCCTTCAAATTAATTGAAGGCTTTTTTTATTACAAGTGATTCGTTTGATCTTATCTTATCTTTTTGTACGCATTGATCAATCCATTGGTAGATCCATCGTGTGAATGAATCTTATTGTCGTCCTTCAATTCAGGCAATATTGTATTAGCTAATACCTTTCCTAATTCAACACCCCATTGATCAAAACTAAATACATTCCAAATGACTCCTTGAACAAAAATTTTATGTTCATATAAAGCAATCATTTGCCCAAGAGTATAGGGCGTAATCTTTTTTATCAAAAATGAATTGGTTGGTCGGTTTCCTTCAAACACTCTATAAGGATTTTCATGACTGGTACCATTCATCAATGCTGCTGTTTGAGCAAAATAATTACTCATTAATATTATGTGATGATCAGAGAGAGGATTATGTGATTGAGCCGCAACAATAAAATCACAAGGAATGATTTGTGTTCCCTGATGAATTAATTGATAAAAAGCGTGTTGTCCATTTGTACCGGGCTCGCCCCAAATCACAGGCCCTGTTTGATACGTAACTTTTTCACCATTCCTATCGATGCTCTTTCCATTGCTTTCCATATTCCCTTGTTGAAAATAAGCAGCAAAGCGATGTAGATACTGATCATAAGGAAGCAATGCTTCAGTAGGAGTATTGTAAAAATTTCTATTCCATATTCCTATCAGCGCCATTAACACAGGGATGTTATTTTCAAAAGATGTTTTTTTGAAATGCTCATCAGCAGCAAAGGCGCCTTTTAATAATAATGCATAGTTTTCATATCCAATTGTAAGTGCTATAGATAATCCAATAGCACTCCATAAACTATAACGCCCACCAACCCAATCCCATAATTCAAACATATTAGCAGGATCGATGCCGAATTTTTTAACTGCTAAATCATTGGTGCTAAGTGCAACAAAATGAGAAGCAACATCCTCTTCATTTGCTCCATTCTTCAAAAACCATTCTCTAGCCGAATGAGCATTGGTCATTGTTTCCTGAGTAGTAAAAGTTTTACTGGCAATTAGAAACAAGGTTTCTTCCGCATTGATTTTTTTGAATACTTCCGCAATATGTGAAGCGTCTACATTGCTTACAAAATATGTTTCAATGCCATGTATCCAATATGGTTTCAATCCTTCAGTTACCATCACCGGCCCTAAATCGCTTCCTCCTATACCAATATTAACGATGTATTGAATTTTTTTCCCTGTAAACCCCTTCCAACTTCCATTGTGCACATTTTCACAGAACAACTTCATTTGTTGTTGCACTCTTTTTATATCTGGCATCACATCCTTCCCATCCACCAGCAATTCCTTTGCAGACAAATTGCGCAAGGCTGTATGCAATACAGCTCTGTTTTCTGTTTCATTTATAAATTCTGCTCCAAGCATGGCATCCATCGCATCATTTAACTTACAATCCTTTGCTAGTTGAATGAGCAATGATTTTGTTTGAGCATTGATATTATTTTTAGAATAATCAAATAATATATCCTCAAATTGAATTGAATTAGATTCAAAACGATTTTCATCCTCCTCAAAAAGTTTCTTAATAGGCATATTTTTTACCTGCAAGAATTCTTTTTCCAGCGCTTTCCAGGATTGAGTATTGAGGGGGTTTATTTTGGGAAACATATTTTAATGTTCAATTTTTAAGATGACCAAATTACATTTTTTCTATAATGCCAATTAGTTCATTCACCATAGCAGCAGATACATCTAGATGAGTGACCATTCTCACTTGATTCGCTGATATCGGAATACAAAGTATATTATGCTTTTTTAGAAACACTGAAAAAGATTGAGCAGAGTAGGTGCCTTTTACTTCGAAAATGATAATGTTCGTCTCTATTGGATAGATTTCCCCAACAAAGTCTTTATTCTTCAACACATTCCCCAACATTGTGGCATGATCATGATCTACTTTTAATCTATCTATATTGTGCTCAAGGGCAAACATGCCTGCAGCAGCTAAATAACCTGCCTGACGCATTCCTCCACCCAGTATTTTTCTAACCCTACGAGCATTGTTAATATATGTTTCCCCACCTAATAGGAGACTTCCCACAGGTGCGCCAAGACCTTTACTTAAACAAATGGAGATACTATCAAATAGATTACCGTATTGTTTGGGCGATTCTCCTTTCGCTATCATCGCATTCCAAATGCGAGCTCCGTCTAAATGATATTTAATATTATTATTTAGGCAAATAGTTCTAATCTCTTCTAAATCAGCTATTTCATAGCAACTTCCACCACCTCTATTGGCGGTATTTTCAACACAAACCAACGCAGTGGGGGCTTTATGCACATCATCAGGATTGATTGCTTCCAACACTTGACTAGCAGTCAACCTTCCTAAATTCCCCTCCAAAGCCCTCACCTGACAACCGCTATTAAACGCGATTCCGCCTCCTTCATAATTATACACATGGCTTAATTTTTCGCAAATCACCTCATTGCCGGGCTGGGTATGGCACTTAATGGCTATTTGATTGGTCATTGTGCCGCTGGGACAAAACAAAGCGGATTCCATTCCGAAAAGAGCTGCAGCATAAGATTCTAGTTGGTTTACAGCTAAATCTTCTCTAAAAACATCATCCCCTACGGCAGCTTTAAGCATGGCTTCGAGCATAGCAGGCGAGGGTTTTGTAAAAGTATCTGAACGCAAATCAATCATCATATTGCAAATGTACGCATTGAACTTCACCCAATTTAAAGAAGAATTAGCTGTTTTACGGGACCATTCATAAGAACGAAAGCTTTAATAACCGATTTAAAAGATTTTAAAAAAGATCAAAATCACTATGAAATACAAAAATTGAATTGTACCTTTGCAAACAGCCATTTGAGTAGTAAATATGCATAATTTTGCACCGTTTACAACTTTTTTTCTTCTTTGATTGTCAATGTGCTGAATCAAATCTGTAATTAATTTTATAAAATGAGGCAACTTAAAATAGCTACTCAGATAACGAATCGTGATTCTCAAGCGGTTGAAAAATATCTGCAAGAAATTTCTAAGATTTCAATGATTACTCCTGAAGAGGAAACAACATTGGCGCAGAAAATTAAAATGGGCAATCAAAGAGCTTTGGATAAATTGGTTCAAGCCAATCTTAGATTCGTAGTTTCTGTTGCCAAACAATATCAACATCAAGGACTTTCATTAAGTGATTTAATCAACGAAGGAAATCTTGGTTTAATAAAAGCCGCTCAACGTTTTGATGAAACAAAAGGTTTTAAATTTATTTCTTATGCTGTTTGGTGGATTCGCCAATCAATTCTTCAAGCTTTAGCTGAACAAGGACGTTTGGTTCGTTTGCCTCAAAATAAAATCGGAACGTATAACAAAGCAAATAAAGCTTACATGGCTTTTGAACAAGAGCATGAGAGAGAGCCTTCAACAGAAGAATTAGCTGAACTGTTGGAAATGAGCGAAACAGAAATCAATAATATTTTTCAAAGCAATACAAGACATACTTCATTAGATGCTCCTGTTCATGAAGCAGAAGACGTTGCAATGGGCGACTTACTAAAAGGGGGAGATGAAACGGATGAAGATGTAATGCATGATTCATTAAAAAATGAAATTCGTCGTGTTCTGAAATCTTTAAGTCCACGTGAAGCTGAAATTGTAAATGCATACTTTGGATTAGATGGCGAAAATGGTGTTACGATTGAGCAAATTGGTCAGAAATACGATCTAACCAAAGAGCGTATTCGTCAGATCAAAGAACGTGCTATCAAACGCTTACAGAAAGCAAGATACAGCGGAGCGCTGAAAGCTTATTTAGGATAATAAAAGACTATTATACCAAGCCCTCTTCCATGAGGGCTTTTTTGTTTGAATGATGTTGAAAGTTTAAAATATATTATTTAAAGACATCTAATTCTCTCATTATTGATACCTGATTTTTAGTAAATTTGCTACATGAATAAGTTGATGTGGGTGCTCAGTATATTGATGCTCAGCTCCTGTGAAAAAAATATAAATTTCGATTTGAATGAATCTTCTCCAACATTGGTGGTAGATGCTCAAATAGAAAACGGAAAGATTCCTATTGTTGTACTTACAAAAAGTCAGTCTTATTTTGCGCAAATATCTCCAGCCATTCTTGCCAATTCATTTGTGAGGAATGCAGAGGTATATATTTCAAATGGGAATTTAACTCACAAGCTGAAAGAATATTCTTACTCACTTGCTCCTGGATTTTCAGCTTACTACTATAGCATTGACTCCTCTAATTTGTCTACCGCTTTTGAAGGTCAATTAAACACAAACTATACATTAGAAATTATTACAGAAGGAAAACAATACGATGCCACAACATTTATTCCAGCATTAAACATAGTTCCTGATTCAATGTATTTTAAGAAAGTTCCATTAAATCCGGATACTACAAAAAGATTGTTATTTATTAGAGCCACCGATCCTCCTGGCCTAGGTAACTATGTAAGATATTTTACACAAAAGAATAGCAACCCTTTTTTCCCTGGGGCAAATTCTGTTTTTAACGACGAGGTGATAGATGGAACAACCTACGATTTTCAATTGCCACAAGGAATTGATAAAAACAATCCCCCTACAGAAGAAGAAAATTTGTTTACTAAATCTGATATAGTAACACTGAAATTTTGCAACATCAATAAATCAACTTACACATTTTGGAATACATGGGAATTTGCCTATCAAAGTATTGGTAATCCTTTTGCTCAACCCAATAAAGTCATCGGAAATATATCAAATGGTGCATTGGGTGCATTTTGCGGATACGCTGCCTGGTATAAAACTGTTATCGTACAATAATCAACTCAATTTAAAAATTCAATACCAATTTAATTCATGGAACAAACTATAGCTGAAAAAGTAAACTGCTTAATCATTGGATCTGGTCCTGCTGGATATACTGCAGCCATTTATGCGTCAAGAGCCAATCTTTATCCAGTTCTATACCAAGGGATACAACCAGGTGGTCAATTAACCATTACAACAGAAGTGGAAAATTATCCAGGCTATCCGGAGGGTATTCAAGGGCCCGAAATGATGGTAAACTTCGAAAAGCAAGCAGCAAGAATGGGTGCCGATATAAGATATGGACTAGCCACATCAGTAGACTTTTCATCGCATCCGCTAAAAGTTCAAATCGATGAAGAAAAATGGATTGAAGCAAATTCAGTAATTATTAGCACAGGAGCGTCTGCCAAATGGCTTGGATTACCTAGTGAACAAAGACTAAATGGATATGGAGTAAGCGCCTGTGCCGTTTGTGATGGATTCTTTTTTAAAGGAAAAGAAGTAGCGATTGTGGGAGCAGGAGATACTGCAGCAGAAGAAGCACTGTACTTATCTAAGTTATGTACAACAGTTCACATGATTGTTAGAAAGGAGCAAATGCGTGCAAGCAAAGTAATGCAAGAAAGAGTCATTCAAACAAGCAATATTAAAGTTTACTGGAATAGCGAAACGGATGAAATCCTAGGAGAAAATAAAGTAGAAGCCGTTAGAATATTAAACAATAAAACTAAAGAAAAAACAGACATCCCCGTAAGTGCTTTTTTTGTAGCGATAGGTCATGAACCCAATAGCGGAATCTTTAAAGGTTGGATAGACATGGATGAAACCGGATATATTACAACGATCCCTGGCACTAGTAAAACAAATATTGAAGGAGTGTATGCGGCAGGGGATGTTCAAGACAAAAATTACCGCCAAGCAGTAACAGCCGCGGGAAGTGGCTGTATGGCTGCTTTAGATGCAGAAAGATTTTTAGGAGAGAAAGGGTTTCATTAATTAATATTATAAGAATTGTATACCATCCATTTACATAACCTGTCTTTTTATTCTTACCATGGCCTGCATGAGGAAGAAAGAATAATTGGTAATACTTTTGAAGTCTCTGTAGATATCTATATTGGAGATATTCCTTCAGTAACTAACATTAATGACACACTTAATTATGTAGATGCGTTTCATATTGTAAAAGAAAGGATGTCGATTCCAACACCTCTTCTTGAAACCATTGCAGAAGACATTGTACATTCATTACAATTATTAGATAAAAGAATTAAAGAAATTAATATTACCATTAAGAAAAAGCATCCTCCCATATCACATTTCGCCGGCTCAGTGGGCATTACTTTGAAAAAAACATTTTAGAAATGTGCACATTCATTTCAAAGAGATTTAATAAATATTACACCATTACCATTCTGTTCATAGCTGCATTGTTGTATTCTGCAAATATTAAGGCTCAAAATTTTGATAGCACTTTTCAATTAGGACTTCATTATGAAAATTCCTTAAATGAAAAAATAGCCCTTTTAAAATTCATAGATGCACTAAAAATAAAACCACTCAATTTACCCACTCTATATAAATGCAGTGAATTGTGCAGTAGAATAGGACATAGAGAGCTCAATACTAATTCTAGGGATAAATATTTTCAATCTGCTTTATCATATGCTACAATAGCATACAATCATTACCCATCTAACGATGATGCCAATGTTGCCATGAGTATAGCCCTAGGAAGAATAGCCCTAACCAAGAGTGGCAAAGACAAAATCAGTAAAGTAAAACAGATAAAAAAGTATGCCGAAAATGCTGTTAGATTGAATCCAAATAATGCCAAAGCATGGCATATTATTGGAAAATGGAATTATGAGGTAAGCAATCTATCCATGATAGAGTTAGCAGCGACTAACCTTTTCTATGGTGGACTTCCATCGGCATCATTAAAATCATCCATTGAAGCGTATGAAAAAGCTAGGAAATTAAATCCTTATTTTTGTTTAAATTACCTTGAGCTAGCTAAAGCATATTATAGAAATGATGAAAAAAACAAAGCAATAACAACCTTAAAAATAATTCCTTCTTTAGCTATAGCAACTGAAGATGATATTAAAATAAAAAGTGAAGCCGCTGAGCTTTTAAGAAAATGGAGTAAATAAACATTTTAAATAATCAACTTAAAAAATAACCATGCATAAATTTTTAATTTTAATCTTTACTCTCTTTGTGGGATTTAATTCATTTTCACAAAATACTCCTGCAACAAATGAATCTATTTATGATCCCTTTGCATTATTCTCACCCTTATCGGTTCATGAGGGAGATATGATTGGAAGAAATGCGATAGGTTCTCCCAGTAATATGTATTGGCAAAACAAAGCTGATTATGAAATCAATGTTACGCTGGATGATCAGAAAAATGAAATCAGTGGCTCTGTTATAATCACCTACAAAAACAACAGCCCACAAGCCCTTCAATATATTTGGCTACAATTAGATCAAAATCTTTTCAATAGCGAAAGCAGAGGACAAGCTCGTATGCCCGCTACAGGAAGAAGCCGATATGGTGATGCCAATTCGAATTTCAATGGAGGATATAAAATCAAGTCGGTTAAAATTGTATCAGAAAATAAAGACGCAAATTATATTGTAAATGATACAAGAATGCAGGTGCGCTTGAACAATGCAATTAAACCTACTGGAGGATTGATTAAACTAAAAATTGAATATTCTTACAATATTCCCAATTACGGCGCTGATAGATTTGGTATTTTACCCACCACCAATGGAAACATTTATACCATTGCACAATGGTATCCTAGAATGTGTGTATATGATGATATCAGAGGATGGAATACAGATCCTTATCTTGGGCCAAGTGAATTTTATCTTGAATATGGAGATTTTGATTTTAAAATAACTGCGCCTGCATCTCACATTGTAATAGCGGGCGGAGAATTACAAAATCCTGCTGAAGTACTTACTACAGAACAAATAAAGAGATTATCCCTTGCAGCATTGAGCGATAAAACAGTCATCATCAGATCTGATAAGGAAATAAATGATCCAGCTTCTAGACCAATTGCAAAAACGCTTACTTGGCATTTTAAATTATCAAATGCAAGAGATGTATCCTGGGCAAGTTCAAAATCTTTTATATGGGATGCTGCCAAAATAAATTTACCCAGTGGTAAAAAATCTTTGGCAATGAGTGTATATCCAATTGAAAGCATGGGGAAAAATGCATGGAGTAGGGCAACTGAATATTCAAAAGGCAGCATTGAAAACTATAGTAAAAGATGGTTTGAATATCCTTATCCTGTAGCCGTGAATGTAGCGAGTAATGTGGGTGGCATGGAATATCCTGGAATTGTATTTTGTGGATCTAAAGATAAAGACGAAAGTTTATTTGGGGTAACAGATCATGAATTTGGACATACTTGGTTTCCTATGATTGTAGGAAGCAATGAAAGAAGATACGGATGGATGGATGAAGGGTTTAATACTTTTATCAACTCACTAGCTGATGATGATTTTAATAATGGAGAATACAAGTCAATACCTCCAAGCGGAAAAGAGATTGCTTACACTTTATTTAATCCTACTTCAGAAAAAATATTTCATACTCCTGATGCAATGAAAGAGCGCAATATTGGTGTTGCTTTATATTACAAGCCTGCATTCGGATTAGAATTACTAAGAAATTATATTCTAGGAGAAGACAGATTTGATTATGCTTTTAAAACGTATATCAGCAAATGGGCTTTCAAACATCCTACTCCATGGGATTTTTTTAGAACAATGGACAATGCAGCGGGAGAAGATTTAACGTGGTTCTGGAAAGGATGGTTTATAGAAAACTATTCATTAGACCAATCAATATCATCAGTAAACAACGATGCAACAAAAGGAGCATTGGTTACTATTGTCAATTTGCAGCAAATGGCTATGCCAGTATTATTAAGTTATGAAACGATGTCTGGCATCAAAGGAGAAATAAAATTGCCGGTAGAAATATGGAATAACACCTCAGAATTTAAAGTGCGTATTCCCGTAAAAGAATTATTAAAATCAGTTACGATCGACCAGGGACAAGTGTTTCCGGATATTAATTTTAAAAATAATTCCTGGACAACTCAATAATTAATAATTATTTGATGGTTACTGATTCCCACTTGTTGGTTTGCATATACCAAAATGACATTATAAAAATTACAGTCCAATAAACAAATTCATTGCTCCATGCAATCGCAAGAGATACATAATGATGTTTCATAAAATACCAAGTGTAACAGAGATAAAGCGTAATTGCTATTATTTCTATTAGCAAATTAACTTTTGTTTTTCCAGTACCAGTCACTCCATTGAGCCAAATATTGGCAATACTCATAAACATGATACCCAGTGAAACAACTCTAATCACAGGAATGCCTTCTTGAACAAACTCTTCTCCTTGTCCAAATAATCTGAAAAAAATGCTTGGAAAGAAATTTAAAATTGACACCATAAATAAACAAAGTCCTACACTCCAATAAGATATTTTTCTAATGATGGGCATAACCATGTCTTCTCTATTTTGACCAATCAAATTAGAGACCATTGTATTACTAGTTCCTGCAAATGCCCAGACAAATACGCCCACCAATCCAAAAACGTTTCTCATCGTATTGCTGATTGCCTTCGCCATGGCACCTCTGGTTTCAATTAACAAGAAAAATACAAGCCATGTAGTAACACTTATCAGATATTGTAAAACCAACGGAATAGCCACTCGAATAATTTCTTTATTAATAATGGGATCAAATTTGAATCCTTTTAATAGATGATATTTCTTTTTGATTCCAGTGAATGCAATAACGGCAAACACAACTATCAATCCTGTAAATTCAGCAATTACAGAGGCTACAGCAGCTCCATTGAAACCCATCATAGGGAATCCTGCTTTTCCAAAAATCAGCAAATAGTCAAATAAAATGTTTACCAACGCCTCACAAAGAAATCCAATAATTAAATAACGACTATTTAAAGAGGACACCAGAAATGCATTCCCCATTTGAAACAAATACAAAAAGGGTAGTCCTAGAATCCTTATTTTAAGGAAACTCATCTCAGCAGGATAAGTAGAAGCATTCGCAACTTGTTTTAAAATCAACGGAGAGATGACCCAAGTAAATAATATAAAAAATAATGCTAATTGAAGGCTAATTCTAATGCCTTGTGATAATATTGTCTTGAAATATTCACTTTTACCGCCTCCCGCATATTTAGAAAAAACAGTCTGCATAGCATTATTAAGGCCATGGCCAGCCACAGCGAATATCAAATAGAAGACACCGGTAATACCTGCGTTTCCTAGGGCCTCATTGCTTACATGACCTAAGAAAATGCTGTTTATCAGTAAATTGATCTGAGGAACTAAAATAGCCAAAGTAATAGGCAACGCGATAGAAAGCACTTGCTTGTTATTTACTTCAACCTTAAGTTCATTTATTGATGCAGTAGATTCCATAAAGTAGCAAAATTATTCTAATTTTACCGCCTTAACACAAATATTTGAAAACAGTATATAATATACCGCTTGACGCATCTGAGTCAACTGCAGCAAATTTGCTAATAGAAATCGGGGCTACTGGGCTTTCATTGTTTTGGACTGGAATAGATCCAATGACCATAAAAGGAGTCTGCATTTATACTTTTGAGGAAAATGAAAATATCATCGCTGCAGTAAAAGACATTTTTAATACAAATTGTTTAAATAGTCAAACACATCGATCTGTAACTGTCGGTTATAATTTTAAGGAAACCCTTTTGGTACCGGCAAATTATTTTAACCCAGCATTAAATGAAGAGATGCTTTCTCTTGTGCATGGTCAGTTGATGAACGTTACTATAAAATCAGATGAAATAAGAACTAAAAACATTTACAACGTTTATAGCATCCCTACAGAAATAGATTTACTTCTAGAAGAAACTTTTCCTCTTTCCAATCGATTTCATTCAAATACCAAGCAAATACAAACGGCCGAAAATAAGAATAAACTTATCTGCTCTATTTTTTATGATTCTATTAAAGTAATCTTATTTAAAAATGATGTATTAGAAATCGTTCAACATTACAAATTCAATACACCTGAAAATGTAGTATACCACTTATTAAATATATGTCAACAACACGAAGTTACAGTTGAAGAAATTACATTAGTGATAAGTGGCATGATTACTGAAGACTCCCAATTATACAAACAATTGTATAATTACTTTATTAATATCGAATTTGACAATATACCTGATAATGTTTCTGTAGAGGAGAAACTACAATTCTTACCTGCACATTTTTTAAGACATTTAACAACATTGGCTTCATGCGAATAATCAGTGGTATACATGGGGGTAGAAGAATTTCTCCTCCAACAAAAATGCCCTATACCAGACCTACAACCGATATAGCAAAAGAGGGACTATTCAATGTTTTACAAAACAACATCGACATAGAATCGATAAAGTCGCTTGATCTTTTTGGAGGAACAGGCTGTATAAGTTACGAATTAGCTAGTAGGGGCGCTCCCGACTTAACGATTGTTGAGAAAGATCCTAAAATGTATGATTTCATAAAAACAACTTCCATTGCATTAGAATTCGAAAATTTTAAAGTAATCAAATCAGATGTGTTCTCCTATATCAACACATGCAAGGAAACATTTGATTTTATTTTTGCAGGGCCACCATACGCACTAGCAAGTATTGACGATTTACCCACATCTATTTTCGAAAAAGGATTATTGAAAAGTGGCGGATGGTTTGTATTAGAACACACCCCACGGAATGATTATAAAAAATTCAACCATTATAAAACAGAACGAAATTACGGGACTACGATATTTTCAATATTTATTCAAGAATAAATATTACTAAATATGACAAAAAAAGAATTAAGAATTCTATTCAAAGAAAAACGAGCTGCATTAAACGCAATAGAAAGAGAAAAAATGCATGATTTGATATTGATACAATTTCAACGCTTGCCAATAGAAATTCCTTCAAACATCATGACTTATGCAGCTTTTGAAAACGAATTTGACCCGCAAATAATTGTAGATTACTGTAATTTTAAAAATCCCGACCAAACAATATCAATGCCAGTAGTTAGTACACAAAACAATGAAATGAAAAGCATGCTGGTGGATGTTGATACTATTTTCAATTTAAATCTATATGGCATTCCTGAACCAGAAAGTAAAATTGAAATCCAACCCAACAAATTAGAAATGGTTTTAGTACCCTTATTAGCTTTTGACATGAATGGGAGTAGGGTAGGATACGGAAAGGGCTACTATGATCGATTTTTAAAAAAATGCAATAGCAATGTTATTAAAATTGGGTTTAGTTATTTTGATCCCTGTGATAACATTACGGACACCAATGAAAATGACGTACCATTAAACTATTGCATCACGCCCAAAAATCATTATTCATTTACCTCTTAAAATATTCAAATTGCTTAAAAGTTTTAGATATTTTTTATTCCCCTTTTCATTAGTTTATGGCGCAGTGATTTGGCTGCGCAATATATTATACGACAAACAAATATTAAAATCGGCAAGCTTCAACTTTCCTATAATATGTGTTGGCAACCTAGTAGTTGGAGGCACTGGAAAAAGTCCTATGACCGAATATTTAATCAGGTTACTGATGAATCGTTATAATATTGCTACATTAAGCAGAGGGTATAAAAGAAAAACAAAAGGGTTTGCTATTGCGAATGAATTTACTTCAGCAATTGAAATAGGTGATGAGCCAATGCAATTTCACCAAAAATTCCCTTCTATTACTGTGGTGGTGGGAGAAGAAAGGATTTTAGCTATCCCTCAATTACTTCAATTAAAACCTGCTACTCAAGCAATTATTCTAGACGACGGCTTTCAGCACAGAATGGTGAAGGCAGGATTAAACATCTTACTTACAGAATATAAGAATTTATATACACGCGATTTGATGATGCCTGCCGGAGATTTGAGAGACATCAAACTTAGCAGTAAGAGAGCTGATATCATTGTAGTTACTAAATGCAAAAGCGATTTGTCTGAAATGGAGAAAATTGCACTCATAAAAGAACTACATCCTTTGTCTCATCAACAAATATTCTTTACAGATATTATTTATGGTGAAGCCTATCACTTATTTAATAAAAATACATTCACGATTGACCAAACGACTGATGTGCTATTGCTATGTGGGATAGCAAATCCAAAACCATTAAAAGACTATTTAACACAATCTACTGCTAGCTATGAAATGATTCGATACCCAGATCATCATATATTTTCAAGCGATGACCTTTCGGATATAAAAAATCATTTCGAATTACTAAAATCTGCAAATAAAATAATTGTTACAACTGAAAAAGATGCAGTCAGATTAGAAAAATTTGGTACAGAGTTGGCTGAATACCCCCTATATGTTCTGCCGATAGAACATCATTTTTTATTCGAGGAGAGCTCTTCATTTAATACACAAATTGTACAATTTATAGAATCTTTCAGTAATAAATAGCATGCATGGCTCATTAAAAAGATTAACAAATAAAAAGGGTGAAAAAACCCGAAATTGCATCTAATTGTATACTAACTAATTATATCGCAAAAATCTCATATGAAGCATCCTGTTATTTTTATTGCATTACTACTACTATCAATCAATAGTAGCGCCCAACAAGCTCCTATTTCAATTAATGGAAATGTTAAAAACTTTGACGGCCTGCTTCAGAATGCAAGTGTGTCTCTTTATGCAAAAGGACAAACAGATACCCTTAAAACCCTGACAAACGAAAAAGGAGATTTTAGATTCGCTGCCGTTAAGTATGCTAAATTTTATATCCGGGTTACTTATATTGGATACAAAACATTTATAAACGATTACAGCTTTTCACTTGATAAGGGTGAGAAAAAAATAGACGATATATTTCTTCAACCTACAAGCGATATGCTATCAAATGTGACACTTGAATCGCAAAAAGTACAAATTAAAGAAGATACCGTTTCGTATAAGATTGACAGTACGATGTACCGTAAAAATGACAATGTAGAAGCATTGCTAAAAAACTTACCTGGTGTGCAAGTAGATAAAGACGGCACCGTAACAGCTCAAGGGAAACAAGTCACCAAAGTAAAAGTAAATGGAAAAGATTTTTTCAGTGGCGATGTAACTACCGCAACGCGTGAAATCAATGCTGATATGGTGGATCGAATTCAAGTAATAGATGATTATGGAGATCAAGCAGCCTTTACAGGAATCAAAGATGGCGACCCTTCCAAGACACTTAACATTCAATTAAAAAAAGACAAGAACAAAGGATATTTTGGTAATGCTACTGCAGGTGCGGGCACCGAAAATAGACACCTAGAATCTATTTCATTTAATAAATTTAATAATGAACAACAACTGTCTGTTCTTGGCAATATAAACAACACCAATGCAAGCCTTTTTAATTTTGGCTCTTCGGGAGGAGGCTCAATGGGAAACATGATGGGTGGCATGGCTAGATCAATGGGAATTGGCAGAGGGGGAGGTGGAGTAGGATCAGTTATAGGAAACGCTGGAAACAATGACGGCATCAATATAAATAAATCAATTGGCCTGAATTATAGAGATCAATGGGGAAGTAAAATCTCCGTTTATGGTAGCTATAGCTTTTCAGATCGAAATTCTAATACATTAAAAACATCTACACAAGAAAATTTATTCGCCAATAGCAGCAGTAGCTATATTCAAGAATCAAATAATGCTTCTATTTCAGATAATCATCGTTTTTCTTTCAACATTGAATATAAAATTGATTCAATGAACTATTTGAAATTCAGTCCATCTGTTACATACAATAAAACCAATACCCAATACGTATCTGATTTTAATTCTGTTGCAAATCACACTTTATTAATATCAGATGGATCAATGGGCGATACCTTGTTTTCTAAAAGCCCCAATTTAAATGGCTCGCTTTTATTCAATCATAGATTTTCAAAAAGAGGCAGGACCTTATCCCTCACTGTTAATGCTGGTAAATCATCTACTCAAACAGATGAAGATTACGAAAACCTTACAACTTATTATTTACCAAATACTACCCCTTTTGATGACAAGTTTGCTCAAAATATATTACAGGATAACAATAATAAAAATTATGGAGTGAAGGCATCCTATACAGAACCTTTGTCAAAAAAGAGAAACCTAGAATTTAATTATGCTTACAACTATCAGCAAGTAGGGAATGACAGAAAAACGTATAACATCGATCCTATTTCAAGCGCAATTACTTATGTAGACTCTTCTAGTAATATTTATGATAATATTTATAAAACAAATCGATTAGGCATCAATTTCCGTACCACAGAAAAGAAATACAATTATACAGTAGGCCTTTCTGTTCAACCGGCTACCATACAAACAAATTCTATTTCAAGTAATAGTATATTCTCAAATTCGATGATCAACTATTATCCTGTTATCAGATTTGCCTATAATTTTTCCAGAAGTCGATCGCTCAATATCAATTACAACGGGAGTAGCAATCAGCCAAGCAATAGCCAACTACAGCCAATAGTTGACAATACAAACACACCATACATCACTATAGGGAATCCGAATTTAAAACCAGAGTTTACCAATACCTTCAGTATGCGGTATAATAATTTTGATTTTATCAGCGGCAATGTATTCTTTGGAAATATTTCAGCATCCTTTACCCAAGACAAGATTGTTAATAGCACTAGATTACTACAAAAAGGAATTCAAGAAACAAGCTATTTAAATAGCAATGGCTATTATACTGTTCTTGCATTTTACAATATTTCAAAGCCTATCAAAAATAGGAAGTACGTTTTTAATATAGGCGGGAATATTAGTTATAATAACAATGTCTCCTTTTTGATAGACAGCTTAAATGTTTCAAATAAAAACATAGGAAAAAACTGGGTGATTGGAGAACGCTTATCAACCGATATAAAAATTAAAAAATGGCTTGAAACCACCTTCAGTGCTAATTATGGTTTAAATAATAGTAAGTATTCTTTACAAACAGATTTAAATTCTAATACTGTTGCATGGACATTATCAAACAATGCTAGATTTTTTCTACCAAAAGATTTTATTCTTAGCTACGATATAGACAAAACAATCAATACCGGTTACTCCACCAATGTAAATACGAATCCTCTAATTATTAGTACCACTATTGAAAAACAATTGTTCAATAAGAAAAATGGCTCTATTAAACTTCAAGGACTAGATTTATTAAACGAAAACATTGGAATAAGTAGAACAGTAAGTAGTACAGGGTATACAGACACTCGTACCAATAGACTTGGTAGGTATTTTTTAATGACTTTTGTCTACCGATTGAACAAATTTAAATCTGATCAACAAGGAACTCAGCAAATGGGCTTTCCTGGTGGTGGGGGAGATATGAAAATAATGAGGGGTGGACCTGGCTTTTAATTATAAATAAAATTGATAATTTTATACTTAATTGCGAAGGATTTCACATAAAGCAACATCTAATAAAAAAACATTTTCTATATGAAATTACCCATTATCCTTTTTACATGCTTGTCATTGATAGCAATCTCTTGTAAGAAAAACAATGTTACCAATGGTACTGCTGCAAGCATTACTTCATTGGCTTGTAACAGTGGATCCTTTTCCGCTTCTGCAACGGCTAATGTTGCCTATTCTGCTACTGCTACTGTTCCCTATGCCGGTGGTAATGGAGTGGTTTATTTAGCGGGGAGCTCTATCAATTCAACAGGTGTTACCGGCCTTACTGCTAGTTTGCAAGCAGGCACATTAACGAGTAGTACAGGAAACCTATCCTATACGATAGCTGGAACACCTTCAACATCTGGAGTTGCTAGTTTCCCTATTAGTTTCGGAGGCCAATCATGTAGCATCACTTTAACAGTAAATTCTGGTGGAGGAGGGGGTACTACGAGAACCGTTTACGATTCTATTTATGGTGCATATAGCATTACTTCAGACGGGACTTATGTAACAATTAAGTCATACGATCAGCCAAATTATAAAAGTGTTTATTGGCCTACATCAAACGCGTTGTATGAAAATTTCTTTGGCCCAACATTTCATGATAGCACGTTTATTAAAGCTCCCAATAGTATCACCACTCAAAATATTACTTTAAAAATTCCTATAAATCCTAGCATGGCTTCAACTCATGCTACTACTCCCATGGGAGTAATTGGAATTGGATTAGATGGCGTACCATTTTTCAATCAATATGCTGCCGGAGGTGTTGCCATTGGTGGAGAAATTCATGGATTTGATCAATGGTGGGGTCATCCTCAAATGTCGGGTATGTATCATCATCATGTAGAGCCATTGTATCTAACAACAGTTTATGCAAATAAATCTGCTTTAATGGGTTTTTTATTAGATGGATTTCCTGTTTATGGCCCACAAGAAATAGGCGGCGCTACTCCAACCGGACTAGATCAATATCATGGTCATACTCATGCAACCAATGAATATCCTAATGGAATCTATCATTATCATTTTACAGCCGATGCGCCTTACTTAAATGGGAATGGTTTCTATGGAACAGCAGGCACAGTAACGCAGTAATAAAAAAACTTTTGTCAATTTTAATGTAAAATTGATTTAATGAATCAAATAAGAACTTATTTAATAGTCATTCTTTTTAGTAGCTGCTTTCAATTTTGCAATACTAAGAAGAATGATTTTTTAATTGAACCTAAAATAGCCAAAGCTGTTCCATCGATTTTTATTAATTCCATCGATTCTAATTTTCGAATACACCAGGATACCCTCTTCTTCAAAAATATTTTATATACAGGCTACAGATATAGTATAAACGATGCGGGAGATACTGTTAGTCTTGATTCTTATTTTAATGGAGTAGAAGAAGGGTTTCAAAAGAAATGGTTTTCCAAAAAGCAATTGCAAGAAATACGATTTTACATTAACGGAAAAAAAGAAGGCGTTCATCAAGGCTGGTGGCCAAATGGACAACAGAAATATTATTTTACTGCATACAACGACGAATACGATGGAGCTTTCAGAGAATGGATATCCAGTGGATTATTAATCAAACAATTTCATTATACAAAAGGACACGAAAATGGAAGCCAACGCTTGTGGTGGGCTGATGGAACTGTTAGAGCGAATTATGTAATTAAAGATGGTAAAAAATACGGATTGCTTGGTTTAAAAATTTGCACTAACCCTTATGATTCAATTAAAACAAAATAAACTTCTCATTGTATTGTGTATGCTTCTAGGGTGCAAACAGCAACCAAGCATATCTTCCATGCCTTTTATTAATAAGCCCGACTTTACGCCGGAATGGATTGCGACAGATGATAAAAAATATGATAGCATTCATCATATTCCTGCCTTTTCATTTATTGATCAAAATGGCCAGTCTGTAACAGAGAAAACAGTAGATGGGAAAATTTATGTGGCAGACTTCTTTTTTACCAGATGCGCCAGTATTTGTCCAAAAATGACAGCAAACCTGCTATTGGTTCAGGCTCATTTCAAAAACGATAAGAACGTTATGATCTTATCGCATTCTGTAACCCCAGATTTGGATAGTGTGTCCGTATTGAAGAAATACGCAAATGCTAGGGGAGTGAATGATGATGGAAAATGGAGATTGCTAACAGGAAAACAAGATGATATTTACAGATTGGCAAAGAAGGAATACTATGCAGGGGATACGATAGGGTATTATCAAACAGGCAATGAGTTCCTGCATACCGAAAATGTCATATTAATAGATAAAAAAAGAAGAATCAGAGGAGTATATAACGGAACATTACAAATTGAAATAGAAAGACTTATAGATGATATTGAAACTTTAATTAAAGAAGATAAGTTGTGATGGTTTCTTAACGAGCAATGGCTATTTTTACCTTCTTGTTCTTTATTTTCTCATTCTTTACATCCTCAATTACATGTCCAATTTTAGATTTTCGTACTGCTACAAAAGATGCGAAGTCTTTTACCTCAATTAGGCCAATTTCGTCTTTTTTAAGATTTGCCTTATTGGTTAAGAACCCAACCACATCAATCTTATTAATTTTATCCTTTTTGCCAGCTGCAATAAACAATGTGCTCCATTTGGGCTTTTCAGGGATACTATACTTTTCAGGCAATTCAAATGATTGAGCTGCATTGGTAATATAGGTAGGCGTTTCTTCTTCGGGCCCAATAATTAAAAAGACACTGCCAGTGGCATCCATACGAGCAGTTCGGCCATTGCGATGAAGAAAGGCATCTTCTGTAGAAGGAAGATGATAATGAACCACGCTTCTAATATTTGCAATATCAAGGCCACGGCTAGCCAAATCGGTTGTTACGAGAATGTTTGAGCTTGCATTGCGAAACTTACAAAGTGCAACTTCACGATCGTGCTGTTCCATGCCACCATGATAAAATACATTTACAATGCCTTGTTCAGATAAAAACTGACTAGTTCTTTCTACCGATTCTCTGTGATTACAAAAAACTATAGTAGACGTATCATTCAAATAACAAATAAGCTGTAATAGTGTATTTAATTTATCCTTATCAGTTGATAATATTGTTTTAATACTCAAAGTATTTGAATCTTTTGTTTCACCACTCAGAAAATTAATAGTTTGAGCATCGTACATCTGAGTAAACGGAGGTATAGGCGTAGCTTCGGTTGCAGAGGTTAAGATACGCTTATTAATTGCAGGTAAAGATTGTAAAATGTATTCCATTTCTTCCAAAAATCCAAGTTCTAACATTTTATCAAACTCATCTAACACTAAGAATCTAATTTGATTGGTGTCTACATTATTCCTTCGAATATGGTCAGCCATACGCCCGGCGGTTGCGATAATGATAGCTGGTGGCTGTACAAGATTATTTTCTTCTATTTCGCGCTTGTGACCGCCATAGCAACAGGTGATTTTATAACCAGATTGAATTTGTTTTAGTACCGAATCGATTTGCAAGGCTAGTTCGCGAGAAGGAACCATTATCAGGGCTTGAGTGGTTTTCTGATCGGGTTGCAATGATTTCAATAAAGGAATCAAAAAGGCCAGGGTTTTACCAGAGCCAGTATCTGACAATAATTTTACTTTATCGAATTCCTCTAACGCATTTATTGCAGCATGCTGCATTGCGTTTAACTCTTTAATCTTAAGATTACTTAAAATCCCTTCTATAGAAACCATTTTACTAGACATATTGCAAAGCTACCTTATTTAAATGCAACTTAGATTAGATGTAGCCTAACTCACTGATATCGTTTTAATTAAATACTTTTCTTTCCTATAATTAATATTATGTTAAATAGATATAATAGAAATAAAGACAGTCTTTACTAGGCTCCTTTGAAATGATGGATTGTTCAATTGAAATACCAACAGTATAATAAAACGAAATATGGCTACCCTTTCGAATAGCCATATCAATAAGAAAAAAAATATTGCGCTTATACTTCAGCAACTGGATCTGATCCTTCTGTAGTTGCTGACGAATCAGAAATATCAGGATTAGATTCACTATCACTAGAATCGACATCTTCAAGAGTTGGTCCAACTAGTTCTTCTTCCTCCATTTCGTCTAATTGTGTGATGGCTGCAATTTCATCTCCATCATCCACTTTTATCAATTTTACCCCTTGTGTAGCTCTTCCTTGTTCGCTAATGTCTTTCACAGCCATCCGAATGGTTACACCGCTCACACAGGTAATCATCAGATCTTCATTTTCTTTTACATCAAGCAATCCAACCAATCTGCCCGTTTTATCGGTTACATTAATGGTTTTTACACCTTTTCCTCCGCGATTGGTCACTCTATAGTTTGCTTCTCCTGTTTCTGGGTCATCTAAGAATGTACGTTTTCCATATCCCTTTTCACTAACTACCAGAATGGTTTTTGTTTTATCTTCTTTGTTGATGCAAATCATTCCTACTACTTCGTCTTTACTTTCATCCACTTCAATGCCATAAACACCTATCCCTCCACGTCCGGTACTACGAACAGTTGTTTCATGGAATCGAATGGCCCTACCACTTTTTACAGCCATCATGATTTCGCAATTGCCATCTGTTAATGATGCTGCTAGCAACTGATCTCCTTCTAGAATATTAATTGCATTGATACCATTTTGTCTTGGTCTGCTGAAATCTTTTAAATCAGTTTTCTTTATAATCCCTTTCTTAGTACACAACACGATGTAATTTCCTTTAACAGCTTCTTCATCTTCTAGATTCTTGATATCAATGATAGCTCTTACTTTATCATCTGGTGGAATTTGTATCATGTTTTGCAACGCACGCCCTTTACTTGTTTTATCCCCTTCCGGAATTTGATATACTTTAAGCCAGAAGCAACGGCCTTTTTCAGTAAAGAACAATAACGTATGATGTGTAGATGCAACGAACAGGTGTTCAATATAATCTTCTTGACGAGTGCTACTTCCTTTTGCGCCTCTTCCACCTCTCCTTTGTTGACGATATTCTGAAGCAGAAGTACGTTTGATATAACCCAGATGAGAGATAGTAACTACCACATCTTCATCTTCAATTAGATCAAGCATATTGATTTCATCATCCGCATAAACAATTTCTGATTTACGCACATCACCAAACTTTGCTTTCACTTCATTCAATTCCGTTTTGATGATTTCAAAACGAAGTCCTTCGTTTTCAAGAATATTTTTAAGTTTTTGAATCAAGCGCATAATTTCAGCATGCTCTTCTCTAATTTTGTCTATCTCCATTCCAGTCAAACGTTGCAAACGAAGCTCAAGAACTGCTTTCGATTGAAGTTCAGACATACCAAATGAAGTCATTAACCCATTTTGAGCAATAACCGGAGTAGCGCTCTCTCTAATTAATTTTATTACTGCATCAAGATTATCTAGTGCAATAATGTATCCTTCTAATATATGAGCTCTTTCTTCAGCTTTGCGTAATTCATATTTTGTACGCCTTACTACTACTTCATGTCTGAATTCTATAAACTCAGAAATAAGCTGTTTGATATTCAATATCCTTGGTCTGCCTTTTACCAGCGCCACATTATTGATACCATAAGAAGTTTGTAATTCAGAATACTTATATAATTGATTAATGATTACTTGCGCTACTACATCTTTTTTAAGTTCAACAACGATACGAGTTCCTTCTTTGTTGTTACTTTCATTGTTAACATCGCTGATACCTTCGATTACTTTATCATTGATTAATTCACCAATTTTTTGAGTAAGTGTATCTCTATTAACTTGATAAGGAATTTCGGTAATGATTATTTTTTCTCTTCCACGTGCATCCGATTCAACAGTTGTTTTACCTCTTAAAACCAACCTGCCTCTTCCAGTAAATAAGGCAGCTTTAACCCCCTCATATCCATAAATAATTCCGCCTGTTGGAAAATCGGGTGCTTTTACATGCTTTATCAGTTCATCAAGTGTTATATCATTGTTCTCGATATATGCAATACAGCCATCAATCACCTCATTCAAGTTATGAGGCATCATATTGGTAGCCATCCCTACCGCAATACCACTACTCCCATTTAAAAGCAATTGAGGAATTCGAGTAGGCAATACCGTTGGCTCTTTTAAAGAGTCATCAAAATTCAATTGATAATCCACTGTATCCTTGTCGATATCTTCCATCATCGCTTCTGCGAATCGCTCCATTCTTACTTCAGTATAACGCATAGCTGCTGGAGGATCTCCATCCTGACTACCAAAATTACCTTGACCATCAATCATTTTATAACGCATTGACCAATCTTGGGCCATCCTTACCATTGTATCGTAAATAGACGCATCGCCATGTGGATGATATTTACCCATCACCTCTCCTACAATACGGGCAGATTTTTTATAGGCTTTGTTACTGGCATTCCCCAATTCATTCATCCCAAATAAAACACGACGATGAACTGGTTTTAACCCATCGCGAACATCAGGAAGTGCTCTTCCAACAATCACACTCATCGAATAATCGATGTAGGATGTCTTCATTTGTTCCTCAATGTTAACAGGTATTATTTTGCCTCTGTTGTTGGGATTTGATCCCTCAAATTGTCCTTGATTTTCCATATAAATTAATAGGCTACAAAGGTAGTTATTTAAAGGTGTTTTTTTATTAAAAATGAGTCCTTTTTAGACTAAGTTTTTGCACAAATTTTGAGATTTGTGGACAAGTTTTTTCTATGTAAAAATCGAGGTTTATTCAGCTTGTTCTTTGGTAAAGTAGCCGCAAAAAATTAACTTGCCTAAAAATATACTTTTTGAAAAATATACTGCTTTTTGGTGCCGGAAAATCTGCCTCTTCTTTGATAGATTATCTCTTAAAAGAGTCCTCCACTAATCATTGGTTGGTGACAATTGCCGATGTAAATAAAGATGTCATTGATGCAAAAACCAAGCTTCATAAAAATGCGCGAAGTATAGCACTTGATATCAACGATTCCAACAAACGTCAGCCACTCATTGAGTTGGCCGATATTGTTATTTCAATGATGCCCCCTGCCCTGCATATCTTAATTGCAAAAGACTGTATACAATTCAGTAAAAATCTACTTACGGCATCTTATGCCGATGAATCGATCAAGTCATTAGAATCAGCTGTAAAGGAGAAAGGGATTCTTTTTTTATGTGAAATGGGACTAGATCCAGGAATCGACCATATGAGTGCCATGCAAATTCTGGATCAAATTAAAGCGAATGGCGGAACTGTGATCTCTTTTAAAAGCCATTGCGGTGGATTGGTTGCACCAGAAAGTGATAACAATCCTTGGCATTATAAAATAAGCTGGAACCCAAGAAATGTAGTCCTTGCAGGAAAATCAGGCGCTGTCTATAAAATGGACGGACAAGTGGTAACTGAAACATATGAGCATTTATTTGACCCTAGCCGAAAAGTTACTGTAGAAAATACCACCAAAGAGATTTACAGCTTCTACCCTAATAGAAACAGCTTGTCTTATATTGATGTATATCAATTAGAAAATGTTGAAACTTTCATCAGAACAACATTGCGTTATCCGGCATTCATGAATGGATGGAAACAAGTCATTGATTTGCATTTGACAAATGAAGTTCATCAATATCAAACGGATGGAAAAACACTTGAGGCATTTTTTGCTGAACACTTTAAAAAATTCAACATACCCGCTGATCAACCCTTATCTGCTGAGCTGCTTTATTTAGGTGTTAATGATTCGAAAACGCTTATCAATAAAGGATTGTGCAGTGCAGCAGATGTGTTGCAATTTGCACTTGAGAACAAACTAGCCTTGCAGCCTGGCGATAAAGACATGATTGTAATGTTACATGAAATCGATTATGTATTAAACAATACTACACATCATATTGACAGTTCATTAGTAGTAAAAGGCGATGATCACATTCATACTGCGATGGCTAAAACGGTTGGCCTACCCCTTGGAATTGCCGCGAAAATGATCTTACATGGGAAAATAAATCTAACGGGTATTCACATTCCTATAATCAAAGAAATTTACGATCCCGTGTTACACGAATTGAAAGAATGGGGAATTAATTTTATTGAAAAAAAAGATTAACCTATTTCTCGTTAGCTAATTCAAGTATTAGCTGCCATTCTTTTTCTTTAACTGTTTGAACAGACAGTCGGCCTAATCTTACTAAATCCATGTTTGCAAATCTTTTGTCTGCCTTTATTTGAGCAAGTGTCACTGATTTCTTTAACTTTTTTATTGGCTTTAAATCTACCACTACCCAAGCCGCCTCTTCTGTAGTAGGATCTTGATAATGTTCTTTTACAACTTTTGCAATGCCCACAATTTCAACCCCTTCATTGCTATGATAAAAAAATACTTCATCTCCTTTTTGCATTGCTTTTAAATTATTGCGTGCGCTATAATTTCTTACTCCATCCCAAAAGGTTTGTTTGTCTTTCACAAATTGATCCCAACTATATTTAAATGGTTCGGATTTTACAAGCCAATAAGCCATAGGAAATATTTATCAATGAATTAATTATTACCAACCTGAAGCCAACACATCTGCGATATGCATTGTCTTTAACGACAATTCTTTCTGTTGAATATAGCCTTGTAATTGCATTAGACAACTTATATCTGTAGAGATCATATACTCCGCACCGGTATCCAATGCATTTTTTATTTTCTGATCAGCCATCGCCACTGATATAGGCTCGTACTTAACAGAAAAAGTTCCACCAAATCCACAACAAGTTTCAGTGTCTATCATTTCTACTAATTCCAACCCTTTTACATGACTTAATAATTTTCTAGGAGCCGATTTTATTTTACATTCCCTTAAAGCCGCGCAACTATCATGATAAGTGGCTTTACCCGGTAATGAAGCTCCAAAGCTTTCAATTTTAATAACCTCCGTTAGAAACTCCGTAAACTCATACACTCTATTAGTAAGGCTTTTAACTTGATGGTGTGAAGAACTGTTTTCAAATAATTTAGGATAGTAATTTCTTATAAAGCCCACGCAACTTGCACTGGGAGCTACTATATAATCAACGCCATCAAAGTCTTTTAAAAATTTAGCAGCCACATCTCTTGCATCGTCCCAGAATCCCGCATTAAAAGCGGGTTGACCGCAACAAGTCTGATTCGTATTATACAACACCTCGCAACCTGCCTTCTCAAGCACTTTTGCCATATTAAAAGCAGTTTGAGGATACAGCTGATCTACAAAACAAGGTATAAATAATTGTACTTTCATTTTACTTTAATTACAATCATGAATGAATTATAAAAACAAAAGCACCCAATTGTAATCGGATGCCTGTTGTAAAATATTTATTCGTCATTATAAGGCGTTTAATTAAACTCACCTAAACGAGCCAATTGTTTTTCTACATCGCCATTGCTTACAGAAATATAAGTAGCGTAATTTTCTTTCAAATTCTTAAATAATTCTATTGCATCTTCTGTTTTGCCAATTTTTGCAGCATAAGAAGCAGCAATCATAAGGGCATCTGGCGTAACCACTTCATCCTTCTTGTTTACAGAAGAAGCTTTCTTATAATAACTTAGCGCATCTTCGGTTTGATTTTTTTCTGCATAAGCATGGCCTAACATTAAATAGGCTTTGCATTGCACTTGATCTGCTCCATTGCCATCAAAATCTTTCAAATATTTTATTGCCTTATCAAACTCTTTTAATTGAAGATAACTAGCACCCACCATATACTTTGCGCGATTAGCAGCCAAGGTGCTTCCATAATTATTTATCACTTTCAATAAACCAATTACATTGGCTCCATCTAGTGTGCCACCATTCAAAGCAATGCTAACAGAATCCTTGCTAAAATTAGTGGTGGCCATTTTATCAAAAATATTTTCCGCTAAAAAAATCATTTCGTTGGCTTTTTGTTCGTTGGGCTCAACAATGAATTTCTGATATCCAATCCAACCAGTAGACAAAATGATAAGAGCAGCACCTATGTAAATGATTTTTTTGCTATGTTTTGTCCAGAAATTTTTTGCTTTTTCAATTACAAGACTAGATTCATCCGCTTGGTTCAATTCTTTATTTTCTGCCATTTTATATATTGTTTAACGTAAAATATGTAAGGTTGATAAATTAAATAATTAATCTGTTATAAAAGGGTAATCTTCCTGTATGTATACATCCTTTAATAATTCATTGTCATCTGGCCAAGGACTTTCTTCTGCAAATGTTACAGATTCTTCTACTTCATTCTTCACTCTTTCATTAATGAGCTCTATATCAGCATCGGCTACCTTGTATTCGGTTTTTAAGACTTTCAAGACATGATCAATAGGGTCTTTATCTTTATACTCTTCAAGCTCTTCCTTGGTTCTATATTTTTGAGGATCGCTCATGCTATGCCCCTTGTATCTATAAGTTTTAATTTCTAACAATGTAGGGCCTCCTTTTTCTCTTGCTCTATTTACAGCCCTAAGCACAGCATCGTGAACAGCCTCTGGACTCATCCCGTCTACCGTATCTGCTGGCATTTCATAGGCATCAGCCGTTTTATAAATATCTAATGTTTTACTAGTTCTTGCTACAGAAGTTCCCATTGCATAATTGTTATTTTCACAAATAAACACAACGGGCAAATCCCATAACATAGCCATATTAAAACTTTCATGTAGCATCCCCTGACGTGCAGCTCCATCACCAAAAAAGCAAAGTACCACATTTTGAGTACCACGATATCTTTCTGCAAAAGCCAATCCTGCTCCTGTACCAATTTGAGCACCCACAATACCATGTCCGCCAAAAAAATTCTCTTTTACGCCAAAGAAATGCATACTCCCCCCCTTTCCTTTACTGCATCCGGTAGCCTTACCGTATAATTCAGCCATACAACTTTTAGCGGAAACCCCTTTAGCAATAGCCAACGCATGGTCTCTATAAGCAGTAATAAATTTGTCGTCTGGATTAGTTGCAGTCATGCATCCAGCAGCAACGGCTTCTTGCCCTATGTAGAGATGACAAAACCCACGAATTTTCTGCATCCCGTACAATTGGCCAGTTTTTTCTTCAAAACGGCGCAAAAGGAGCATTAATTCGTACCAGTATAAATAAGTTTCTTTAGAAAACTTCGTTGCCAATGCTATTAATTTTAGGTGCCAAAGATAAGGGAGAAATGGCAAAATTTTCCATTCAATATAAAAACAATTTCCATAGGGTAATTTCGCTCTATTAGGCTAGCTAAATGATGTAATAAGCATTGCCCCTATCTGCTTTGGTCCATTTAAATAGCCCAATATATTTACGCCATTCGTATATTGCAGATTACATGTTATTACTTAAAAAAATAATGCTCACTCATTTTAAAAATTACGATTTCAAGCAATTTGATTTCGATAAAAAAGTAGTGGGTATTTGTGGCTTAAATGGTAAAGGCAAAACGAATCTTTTAGATGCAATTTATTATTGTTGTTTTACTAAAAGCTACTTTTCCTCTGATGCTTTTAATACTCAATTCGATAAGGAAGGATTTAGACTTGAAGCCGCATTTGAAAATTCGGAAACAAAGCAACATGTAATTTGCATTCATAGAGCCGGACTGAAAAAAGAATTTTACTTAAATGATGTGCTCTATGATAAACTATCAGAACACATCGGATTACTGCCCACCGTAATTATTGCGCCAGATGATATTGAAATAATCACTGGCAATAGTGAAGAAAGAAGAAAATATATTGATGCAACTATTTGTCAGCTTGATAGCGAATACCTATTGAATTTAATTAAATACAATAAGATTTTACAACATAGAAACAGTCATTTAAAACAAGAAGCTGCTCAAGGAAAAATAGACGAATCACTGTTAGAAATATTAGACCAGCAATTAGTGGAGCCTGCCCAAATTATTTACAATAAGAGAATTGATTTCACCGCAAAACTGCTTCCCTTAATTGATAGATTTTATAAACAAATAGCCTCTTCTGATGAAGTTATTCAGGTGTCATTTGAAAGCAAATTGAAGAATAAAAAATTAGAGCAGCTGCTAATTGAAAACAGACAAAAAGACCGCGCCATTCAACGAACCTCTTGCGGAATACATAAAGACGATTTGGTATTGCAATTAAATGATCAACCATTTAAAAATATTGCCTCACAAGGACAACGCAAAAGTTTGTTATTCGCACTCAAATTGGCCGAATATGAAATGATTAAAGAAGGCAAAAGATTTTCTCCTCTTTTACTACTAGATGATGTGTTTGAAAAATTAGATGACGTAAGAATGAAAAATCTTTTAGATTGGGTTTGTAACAATAACGAAGGACAAGTATTTATTACCGATACGCACAAAGATAGACTGGTTAATGAGTTTACAAAACTTGAAATAAACGGACAGATTATTGAGTTGTAGCATATTATTTAATTGAAAGCTGACAAATAACCTCCTTCACGCCAGTTTCATTTATTATCTTTACAGTATTATGGGAGAATGGTCATTTCAAGATGCACTAAAGCAGTTTTTAAAAACCAGCAGACTCAAAACGGGGGTTCAAGCAGCACAAATAGAAGATGTGTGGGAAAATATTATGGGGTCTACCATTGCCAAGTATACAGACAGCATTAAAATCATTGGAGAAACACTTTACATTAACACCTCTGTGGCTCCCCTTAAAAATGAATTGCTTTACCAGAAAGAAACTATTATTCAAAGAGTAAATGAAGCGCTCGGAGAAAAAACAATAAAGTTTGTTGTAATAAAATAACGGCTGTTTACTTCTTCACTCTTTACTTTAATTTTCCATATAAACTTCCGCCTTTATTGAAAATATGCTCAATGCTCTTTTCTGTTGCAGGATCTTTTTCAACTGCTGGTGCATGATGGCTCTTTATTCTCGCATCAATGATCAATGGCCCTTTACAACCCCAATGCTTATTTTCGGTAAAAGAATCTATTCCATACATATCATGAGAGGGATTGCATCTGGTAAAAGATACCCATAAAAAATTACTGATATTTTTGGCTACAAATGATGCATCATCACAAATTACAATCAACACTATTTCATCAAGCAATATACCTTCACTAATATTTCTTTCACTATAAAGACCCGATAGCTGTTCTCTTATTTCATTCATTTCTTGATTGGCATGTTGATAATCCACAAAAGCATTTCGTTGCATGGCAACAACTCCAGGAAATACGACTTTACATTGATCAATTCCTTTCAAATGGTTCATTCGATCATGCAATACAGAAGCTAACTTTCTAATAGGATTTCCATAAGCTGCAAAAACTACCTTGCTCCCGCTATTCAATGATTCACCAGAATAATCCAATGTATCAATGGTGGTGTTCGTATAAAAATGAATATCCCTTTCTACATGTATTCTTTCGAGGATATAAGATAAAAACTTTTCAATATCACTCGTGCGTAATAGATTATGATCATCCGCTGTAATAAATAAAAATTTAGCGAGACTCAACTGCCCTGTTCCAAAAATATGATTGGCAATCGTAAGTATTTCTGCGGGCTGTTTCACCGGCATATAAGGAGTATAACGCTCACTACCAATGGCCAAAAGCAAGGGATGAACGCCTGCAGCATCCACTGCATGCACTTCTTTTAACCCCGGGATTTCTTGTTGAATGGCGTTACCTGTAATGGCATGTATTAGCTGACCAAAACTGGTGTCTTCTTGAGGTGGTCTCCCAACAACCGTGAACGGCCAAATTGCATTTTTCTTCGCATACACACTGTGCACTTTCATTAAAGGGAAAGAATGTTGCAGACTATAATAACCTAAATGATCACCAAAGGGTCCCTCAGGTTTATTTTCTCCAGGATATACTTCCCCTGTGATAACAAAATCAGCATCCGAGCTTATACAAAAGCCATTTACATATTTGTATCTAAACCTTCGCCCTCCTAATACTCCTGCAAATGTCATCTCACTAATTCCTTCGGGCAATGGCATCACAGCGGCTACAGTATGAGATGGCGGGCCGCCAATAAAAACACTCACTTTCAAAGGCAAGCCTTTTTTATTGGCTTTGGTTTGATGCACACCAATTCCTCTATGTAACTGATAATGCAATCCTATTTCTTTGTTAGGAATATACTCATTTCCAGAAAGCTGTATGCGATACATTCCCAAATTGGCATTCATAATACCAGGATGTTCTATGTCTTCTGTATATACTTGTGGCAAAGTAACAAATGCACCCCCATCCATAGGCCAATGTTGAATCAATGGAAGATCATTCACATTAATTTTACTGTGTAATACAGGATTTTTCAATGGATTTTTCAATG
This sequence comes from Chitinophagaceae bacterium, assembly GCA_947447485.1. GTDB lineage: Bacteria > Bacteroidota > Bacteroidia > Chitinophagales > Chitinophagaceae > Ferruginibacter. The sequence goes on along the minus strand of CANFJP010000002.1, from coordinate 25,178 downwards.
GCAATGCTTTTAAAGCAGCCAACCCTACCCCTATGTTTTTAATTGGATGTTTGAATGCTTTAATTGGATTTTTTTTCAACTCAATCAGCTGCTCAATCCTTTCTAAATTTTCTCTGAAAATAAATTTACTTCTTTCCAATGTTCCGAAAATATTTGAGGCCGCTCTATAAGAAGAGTTTTTTACATTTTCAAAAAGTATTGCAGGGCCTTGATTTTCAAAAACACGTAAATGAATAGCGGCCATTTGTAGCATAGGGTCTACTTCTTCGTTTACCCTAACTAGTTGCCCATTCTTTTCAAGGTCTAGTAAACATTCTTCAAGTGAGCGATAAGCCATTCATTAGATTTACAATGTAAGGTAGAGTTATTGAATTAAAGTTATCCATCATTACAAAGGAGAACTTGGACAAGTAGTTTTTGATTTGTGAATTTTAAAAGTATATGACTGATGACGTGAGGGGGTTGTTAATCTGAATCTCAAAGACACCCCAGCTAAATAATACCAGTCTTTGTTATTGGGATTCCCTCTTTTTGCACCATCCGCAGGATAAGGAGATCCATTGGGGAGTAAGTTTCCTTTGTAAGCCAAATCCACCGCCTTCTGCCCTCTGTTTTGCAATAAAATATTTTTATCTACATACGTTGAACTTACATCGTCTATGTAATCGGTGAAGGTTTTACGCATCCCAATTAATACACCAACCCTTGTATTATTAGTTAAGGCCCATTGCAGCCCTCCGCCAAACGGAATGCTTAATTGCCGAAGTTTGTATTTTTTTCTTCCTTCATAAAACCCTTGGCCTTCTGTATCGTATTCTGAAAGAAATATTTTAGCGCCGTTATCTAATTTTAGATACGGATTGAATTTAAATACTCCAATATTAGTAAAGAAATAAGGAGAAACTTTGTAATCGTATAAGTTGAATAATACGTATTCAAACCCTAATGAAAACTCTGTAATATTTGAATTAAAGCTCAGATTTCTACTGCGATTTTTAACACTGAATTTGTCGTCTCCGCTAATGTTTGCATTGGCAAATTCAAGGCTCAATAACATTCGATCGTTTAATTCATAATTAAAACCCATGCCTAATGCAGGCTTAGATCTTACCAATGTAAAAATTTTGTCTTGCAAATCACCTTGATAATTTGAAGCTCCCACAAATACAGACGCAAAATAGTTTTGTGAATAGGCGATTGTAAAACTAAACAGCAATATGATAGTATATAGTATTCTCATGCTGATGGTAATTACTGACAAGTCAACTAGTGTTATTTTCTAAGGTACATTACTTCTTTAACGAGCTTAACCGTTCTACTAATATCTGGCAAATAAGCTGATACTAGATTGGGTGCATAGTGCATGGGTGCATCCGCGGATGTAATTCTACGAATGGGCGCATCTAGATAATCGAATCCTTCCTTTTGAATTCTGTAAGAGATTTCAGAAGACACAGAGGCAAAAGGCCATTGCTCTTCAACTATAACAAGCCTATTGGTTTTTTTAACACTTTCTAAAATAGTAAACCAATCTAATGGTCTGATGGTTCTAAGGTCAATGACTTCTGCACTGATATTTTCTTTTGCTAATTCCTCTGCGGCACCTAGCGCCACTTTCATCATTTTATTAAAAGAAACAATCGTAATATCAGTTCCTTGTCTTACTACATTTGATTTGCCTATTGGAATAAGGTATTCCCCTTCAGGAACATCGCCTTTATCGCCATACATCACTTCACTTTCCATAAAAACAACAGGATCATCATCTCTAATGGCGGATTTAAGTAATCCCTTTGCATCATAAGGATTGCTTACAGAAATAACTTTTAATCCAGGAATATTTGCATACATGCTTTCAAAAGAGGTAGAATGCTGGGCACCTAATTGACCGGCACTGCCAGTAGCACCTCTAAAAACGATAGGACAACCAACTTGTCCGCCACTCATTGCCAACATCTTAGAAGCAGTATTTAAAATTTGATCTAAAGCCAATACAGCAAAATTCCAAGTCATGAATTCAACAATAGGTCTTAGCCCATTTTGAGCTGCGCCTACTGCAATTGCAGTAAACCCTAATTCTGCAATAGGAGTATCTATAACTCTTTTTTCTCCAAACTCAGCAAGCATTCCTTGGCTCACTTTATAGGCGCCATTATATTCAGCCACTTCTTCTCCCATTAAAAACACACGTTCATCTAACCTCATTTCTTCCTGCATTGCTTCTCTTAAAGCTTCTCTAAAGGCAATTTGTCTCATTTTATCAGCAATTTTTTATTGATATTGAATTGTACAAATTTATTCTATAGTAGTCACACAAACAAATTGAGGAAACTATATAAAAGTTAAAGATCATTGACAGTTTTCAATCACCATCGCGCTTGCGCCGCCTCCCCCATTACATATACCTGCTGCACCAAACACTCCATTGTTTTGTTTTAACACATTAATCAAGGTTACGATAATTCTTGCACCGCTGCAACCTAATGGATGACCTAATGATACAGCCCCTCCATTTACATTCACTTTAGCCGCATCTAATTTCAATCGACGCGTATTCTCAATTCCTACAACTGAGAAAGCCTCATTTAATTCCCAATAATGAATGTCTTCAATTGAAAGATTGGCTTTTTGAATTGCTTTAGGCAAGGCAATTGAGGGGGTGGTTGTAAACCATTCTGGCGCTTGTTCTGCATCAGCATATGATCTAATTTTCGCAATGGGCTTAAGTCCAAGTTCATCTGCTTTTTCTTTACTCATAAGTACTAATGCAGCAGCTCCATCATTCATAGTAGATGCATTGGCAGCTGTAACACTACCGTCTTTTTGAAACGCACTTTTCAATTCAGGAATTTTATCAAACTTCACATTAAATGGTTCTTCATCTTTAGAGAAAAATATTGAATCACCTTTTTTCTGTGGAATTTCAACTGGTATAATTTCATTGTCAAATTTGCCATTCTGAATAGCTGCTTGGCTTCTTTTATAGCTTTCTATTGCGAATGCATCCTGATCTTGGCGGCTCACATTGCAAGTTGAAGCGCACATTTCAGCAGCCACACCCATTGCTTTACCATCATATACATCTGTAAGACCATCTTTAACTAACCCATCAATTAATTGTACGTTACCATACTTATTTCCCCATCGCATTGAATCTGAATAAAAAGGGACATTGCTCATACTTTCCATTCCTCCTGCTACTACGATATCGGCATCACCCAATAAGATACTTTGAGCTCCTTGAGCAATTGCTTTCATTCCACTTGCACAAACTTTATTAATAGTAGTACACACCACCTCATTGGGCAATCCTGCAAATTTTGCGGCTTGACGGGCTGGCGCTTGGCCTAAATTGGCCTGAATAACAGACCCCATTAAAACTTCATTTACAAGGCTTGGAGAAACCCCTGCTTTTTGTAAAGCGCCCCTAATGGCGAATCCTCCTAATTGAGTAGCGGAAAACCCTTTCAATGAACCCCCAAAACTTCCTAAAGGAGTCCTAACTGCAGAAATAACATACACTTCTTTCATAAAAAAATATTAAATGATTGTTGTCATAATTTAGAATAACAAAGGTAATACATTCAATCAAAGTTGATGAAGATAAAATATGAATTATTTCGACGCAAAGCCCACCAATAAAAGCTTATGAGTACCAAACGAAAAATAAATGACTTTATTTTATTAAATTATAAATTTAATTATTCACAATTTAGAATTTCGATGATTTGCAGGTCTTTCAATTTAGATATAACTTTGAAAGAGAAGCATCATTGATTTCGTTTAGATACTTCTCTTTTATCCTTTCTTATAGAAAATACCCTATCCCCCATTCCGAATGACTCCTATTATTTAAAGAAATCGTTTTGCCTGTATTAAGATGCAAACAACTTAGAGTTTAATCCTATCCACAATGTCTTATGTAGCGCCCAATATTATTTAAAATAATATCATGATATTATCGCTACTAGAAAATAAAACATCTTTTCTATTACTATTCATTTTGAGTTTGGCATCTAGTTCATGCTTAAACACAAAACAAGTTTCGTATATAGCTAATGCAAAGGATACGTCATTTCAAATAAAAAATTCATTTCAAGAATCGATTATACAAAAAAATGATATTTTAAGTATCCATATAAGCAGCTTAAATGCAGAAGCGTCATTGGTGTTTAACACTACCAATTCACAAGCCACTACTACTACCGGAACAAATGGATATACTACAGGCGCAGGAGGTTATCTGGTAAACAACGAAGGGTATATTCAGTTACCCATTTTAGGAAATATTCAAGCGGCAGGTATTACAAAAAGAGAATTGAAGGAACATATTACAGATTCTATTGTAGAAAAAAAATTACTAATTGACCCAATTGTAACAATTAGGCATTTGAATTACGAAGTAACAGTAATTGGAGAGGTAAGCAAACCAACAGTAATAAATGTGCCTAATGAAAAGATCTCTTTATTAAAAGCGCTAGGAATGGCTGGAGATATAACAATATATGGAAAGAAAGAAAATGTATTAATAATAAGAGAGATAGATGGAATAAGAAATGTTACAAGAGTAAATGTAAATAATAAAAAGTTTTTAACATCCCCCTACTTCTATCTGCAACCAAATGACATTGTTTATGTAGAACCTAATAAACAAAAAATAATAACAGCAAATAGAAATCAACAATTATTACCCAGCATATTGAGTGGTTTGTCGATTATTGCTTTGGTAGTCACACAATTAGTAAAATAAAAAATGGAATTAGTAAAAAATAATATAATTAAAAATGAAGAAAGCACAATAAAACAGCTATTAGATAAAATAGTACCCTATTGGCCAGTATTTATAATATTATCAATTCTAGGATTAGGGGCAGCATTTGTATACATCAAATTGACAACACCCCTATATGAAGCTACAGCCACGATGATTATTAAAGACGAAAAAAAGGGTAATGATGACTCTAAACTGATGGAATCTTTGAATATGATCAATTCAAAAAAAATTATTGAAAACGAAATTGAGGTTTTACAATCAAGAACATTAATGAATGATGTAGTCATAAAGTTAAAATTATATGCTCCAATATCTCAAAAAGGAAATATAAGAGACATATCAGCATACACAATATCTCCCATTGCTATAGAATCAAAGTCGCCGGATAAAATAAAAAGCGTTAGAAATGTAAAATTCAATTATAATAAAAGAGACCGTTCAATAGCAATAGAAAACAAAAAAATGGGAAATTTAAACGAATGGATTAACACTCCCTTTGGCACAATAAAATTCATACCAAATGAAAATTATATCCCATCAAACGAAATCAAACAATTATCATTTTCATTGTACCCACCAAAAGAAATCATTAATATCATCTTAAGAAATTTAAAAGTAGTAGCAGCAAGCAAACTATCAAGCGTTATCAACTTAAGCTATAAAGATGAAGTGCCACAAAAAGCAGAAAATATATTAAATGAATTACTATTATTTTATGACATATCATCTATTAATGAAAAAAACAATTTAGCAAAAAACACCTTGAAGTTTGTTGAAGAAAGACTTTTTAGTGTGTCAAAAGACCTTGATTCAATTGAAAGGAATGTGCAACAATACAAAACAATAGGGAATGCTTCGGATATAGGAGTTGAAGGGCAATTGTATTTACAAAATGTAAGTAGCAATGATCAAAAATTGGGAGAAATAAATATGCAACTTGCGGTATTAACTGAAATTGATCAAATCGTTAAATCAAATAATAAAAATAAAAAAACAGTAATGCCATCAACACTTGGAGTTACAGATCCAACATTATCAAAATTAATAATAGATTTAAATAGTAAAGAATTAGAATATGATAAATTAAAAATGACAGTGGCAGAAAACAACCCTATTCTGTTTTCGTTAAAAGATCAAATCAACAAAATAAAGCCTAGTATTTCAGAAAATATAGTAAGTCAGCAAAAAAATCTAGAAGCCAGCAAAAACAATATCAATAATACGAATAATCAATATAGTTCAGTATTAAGTAGCATTCCTCAAAAAGAGAGAAAAATACTTGAAATGAGCAGAGATGAAAATATTAAAAAAGGGATTTATGCATTTCTATTAGAAAAAAGAGAAGAAAGCGAGTTGTCGTATGCTTCTACTATATCCGACAGCAGAATAGTAAACAAGGCCGAATCATCAAAATATCCAGTAAGTCCAAATAAGCCAATTATATATCTGGTATCAATTTTTGTAACATGCATACTCAGTTTTCTACTAGTAAATGCAAAAGATTTTTTAAGCAATAAAATATTATATAGAGATGAAATTAGAAGCATGACAACCATTCCGGTAATAGGTGAAATAAGTTACAATAAAAAGGAAAATCGATCAGGAATAGATAAAAGAAAAAGAAACATAACTTCTGAAGAAATTAGAAAAATAAATGTCTCCCTTAAATCTTTGTTATTAGAAAATACGAAAAAAATATTGGTAACATCGAGCATTACCGGAGAAGGAAAAAGCTTTATAGCTTTCCAGCTTGCGAAAAGTAACGCATTATCAGGTAAAAAGGTTGTTTTAGTTGATATGGATATACATGATTCAGGATTAAATAAAATCTTAAAAGAATTCAACAAAAAAACAGGCATTAATGGCTACTTAAACGGAGATGCATTGATTGACGAAATAATTGAAAAAATTCCTGGTTATGATAATTTTTATTTCATTCCATCAGGGGTAAATAAAGAAAGTGATAAAGAACTATTTGATGAAGAAAAATTGAAATTACTAAAAGAATACCTAGAAGATACATTCGAATGGATCATAATAGACTCAGCCCCAATCAATTTATTTAGTGATGCCTATATTATCTCTAAAATATGCGACACTACGATTTTTATAGTAAGACATGATTGCACACCAAAATCATTTATCAAAAGAATTGATGACAATATAAAAGCTACGCCTCTAGGAAATCCAGTTATTATTTTCAATGGATTAAAGAGAAAAGGAATTGGAAGTAGTAAATATGGATATGGGTATCAATATGTAAATGGAGTAAACAAAGGAGTATACATATAATATTAAATAACATTTCAGTGAAAACGACATTACAAATAAGTAAAAATGAGGAATATGAAAAAGAAATGGTACGCAATATATACTAAGCAATATTGTGAAAGAAAAGTATCGATCCAACTAAGTAAAAAAAACATTATAAACTACTTGCCCTTAAATAGAGTTTACAATGATCTGCCTTCACAAAAAAAAAGGCAAACTCTTGAGCCATTGTTTCAAAGTATGGTATTTGTTAACATTGAATCAAATCAGATGGAATTAATACAAAAAACAGAAGATATAATAAATTTCTTTTACTGGTTAGGAAGAAAAGCAATTATTAATGATTTTGAAATATTGGCTATTCAAAAATTTATCAATGATTACTCAAATATTCAAAAAGAGAAAATACCAGTATCCTTAAACAGAAAGTTGGGTGTAACTAATGAAAACGAGTACAATGAAAGCTATATAATCAAAGATAACAGAGTAACTACTATATTAAAAACAATAGGATACATCATTAGTGCAGAAGTAAATATGTCAGCGAGCGACATTGTAAAATATGAAGTGAATCTGAAAGAAATGAATATAAACTAAACCAATACTAATGGAATTTACAATTAGAAATATAGGCGCCTACTTTGTTTCTTATTTATTGATACTAAGTGGAAAAGTTAGAAAAATAAATAATAAAGCATCAAATTCAGAAATAATTCTTTCTGTATATTTTCATAACCCTACTAGAAAACTATTTGAGTCAACAGTAAAATGGTTTATTAAAAATAAATACAAATTTATTTCTGTAGAAGATTTGAATGAAATATTAAAAAGTGAAATAGAATTCCCAAAATCAACCGTTGTATTTACAGTAGATGACGGATGGAAGGATAATAAAATAAACATCGTATCAATAGCGAATAAATACAAGGTTCCAGTAACAATTTTTGCAACGACAGACCCGATTGAAAAAGAAGAAGGATTTTGGTGGTCATATATATCAAAGGGGAAATCAATCGGATTAATTAAAAAAACAGTGAATGAGTTAAAAATAGTACCAAACTCATTTAGAATAAAAAATTTACTACAAGTTAAATCAACAATTAAAATAGATAGAGAGGCACTAACAATTGAAGAACTTAAAGAGATATCAAGTCATAATAATATAATCATTGGCAGCCATACAATATCACATCCCATTCTAACTAAATGCTCAACTAGATTGGTTGAATATGAATTAAAAGAATCAAAAAACATATTAGAAAAATGGATCAATAAGCCAATCAAATCCTTTGCCTACCCGAATGGAGAGTTTAAAGAACGTGAAATTGAAATCCTAAAAAGAAATGGATATGAAATTGCCTTTTCAACCAAACAAAAATACTTAACTACAGATAATCGAAATCAACGGTTTTCAATACCAAGATTTGATGTTTTAGAAAATGTCTCTTTTACTGAAAATATATGCAGAATGACAGGGGTTTGGTTTTATAGAAAATGATAATTAATTAGTATGATCTCAAAGTACATTCCATTTCTCACTATTGCAGTATTGATCGTCTTTTTAATAATAACATTTATTACTAAAAGAAACAAAAATCAATTATATATAAAATTTATATTAATCGCTTATCCTTTGATAGGATTAAATATACTAAGTGGAAATCTAGCAATAAATAATTTTGAAATTACTACTCTCTTTTTTTATATTTTTTTTTATAAAAAAGAAAACACACAACAGAAATTAAGAATAAATATAAATACAATTCTTATCGCTATCATGATTATCTCAGGTCTGATTGGTGTGGCACTTTCAAATAGCATTATACTAGACACAGTAAAAGCATTTATAGAAATTACAGCCATTTTACTTTATATAACAGTATTAATACAAGAGTGTTTACATGACAAAGAATTTATAAATGAAGTATTAAAAAGTATAAAGATATCTATAATAGTATCTCTATTATTTTTAGTATGCCAAGTAATAGTTGGACTTGATTTTACAATTTCAAAATCGCTTAATGGAAATGTATTTCAAGACGATTCAATAAGATATCCAAGCTATTTCCAAGACCCTCAAAAATATGCTCAATTTTTATCTGTAAGTAGTTTTCTTTTATTAATTAATAACAGAGAAAAAAAGAAGCAACTGATTAATTATGTAGTTCTAACTGCTGTAATTATATCAATACTATTCACAGGAGGAAGAGCTGCTTTAGGTGGGTGGATAGTAGGATTTACTTTAATTATACTATTGGGGAATATCGACTTGAAAATATTCACTATAATCATACTATCCATTATCGGATTGGGCATATTTATATATAAAGACAAGTTTATAATTTTTAATAGAGGAGACAATCTGAATGATTCATACTTATTTAGACTGGGAATATGGAAAGATGCCTATAAGATATTTCTTGACAACCCTTTTTTTGGCATTGCACCCGGGAACTATTCAAATTATGTATCCATTCATAATCAAGACCAGTTTTGGATGGTTGATAACGAAATATTATACTATGATCACCCAGAAAGTGGGTATTTAAAAATTCTTACTGAATATGGAATAATAGGATTCCTGTCATTTTTTTTAATAATAATCATAACATTAATAAAAAGCTTTATAGAATTTATAATAACAAAAAACTTAGAACTAATCATTCTAATATCCTCTATTATATGTTGGTTAATTGGATTCTACACAATCTATTCTTTAGGAGATGTTAGAATTCAGATTTTAATAGCTACCATAATTTGCCTAATGATTGTACATAACAAAAGAGTGATATTAAAACCAATTGAATAAATAATGAAATTAACTAAAAATATACTTATTAAAGACGGTGCATGGAGTATCGCAGGTAATATATTGCAGAATATACTATTGAGTGTATTTTTTATTGTATTAGCAAGGGAATATTCAAAAGAAGATTTTTCTAATTACCTTATTGCAAATACAATTTATACTTTAATATTAGGATTTTCAACATTAGGACTAGGAAATTGGTTTATTAGGGAATTATTAAACAGCGATAAACAGATAGAATTAATTAATAAGTTTTTTAAAATTCAGCTTTATACAGGTATTGCCTTTTACATACTTAATATCATCATTTCATTTTACTTGTATGAAAGCCACTTAATAAGATCTATATCAATATTATTAGGATTAAACATCATAATAGACAATGTTATATATGTAATAAAGTATATAAACATAGCGAAACAAGAACAAAAAAAGAGCTCGATCATTGTTACAATTGAAGCATTATTAAAATTCATTTTGGCTTGTATTGTAATAAAAATCCATATAGAAATTGTATACTTAACCTTACTATTGATTTTATTGAGAATATTCAGCCTTAACTTATTTATAAAATACGGAAGTTCAAATCAGATTGAATTCTTAGAAATAATTAAATTAAAAGTATCATTTAAAGAATTTAAAAAAATCATAGTAAAAAATTGGCTTTTTGTTGTCATAGGAAGTATATCCGTCCTATACTGGAGTATAGGGAACATAATCATTTCAAAGAAATTATCATCAAGCGATGTTGCTAATTATGGGATATCATTCAAATTGCTTTCACTGGCATATATTTTGCCTATTATTGCTTCATCCACCATTTACCCTGTATTGATAAGGGAATACCAAAATGGAATAGAAGCCCTACAGTCAATTTATAAAAAGGCAATGATTCCCTTTAGTATATATGGCTTGTTAGCCTTTACATTTATATTTTCTTATTCAAATATCCTCATCCCTATCCTATTTGGTGCAAAATATACTAATACAGCACAATATTGCACTGAGATGTTTTTAGTAATGCTGATTTTCCCTACAGCTTTTCTACAGGCAAACGTATTAATTGCGATAAAATTCGAAAAAATAGATATGATATGCAATTTGTCAACATTGATTATACATATAATTATTTGCTCCGTTGGACTACAAATAAATAAAAGTCTATCAATCATTAACTATTCAATATTTATATCATTTACAATTTTTCATATAATTCAGGATTTTATATTAATAAAAAACAAAATAACATCTTATATAAATGTCCTTACAAATTATATAGGCATATTCCTGAGTGTAGGAATATATTACATATTGACAATTTATTTTAAAAAAGAGATTGTGTTTCTAACATTTTGGGGAACTGCAACGATTATCATGTTGCTAGTATTGCAACAAAAGAATAAGTTATATAAAAAACTAGTAATTAATTAAATAAATAATAATAAATGATAGTCGGATATTATACTTCTACAAGTTTTATGGATGTTTTTATCGAAACTATTCAAAGCATAAAACATGAGGTAGAATTGCATGTATTCATTGAAATTAGCAACGAATCAAAAAAAACAACAATTGTAAACGTTGAAAGTATTAATGATGCCAATCTGATTGAAACACCAGAAAATATACTAGGAATAGATGTATGGAAAATGTACAAACCATACTTTGAAGGAGTTGCCAGTGTACAATTTGTAGTATTTAAATCTAAAAAATGTCTTTCAATAAATACAATCTACAATGCTTATTTAGTAGGGAAATACTTGAAAAGATTCAATATAGACATCATTCATTTCGATACAATATCGCTAAGATCAATTGGGCTATACTCCTATTTAAAAAAAATAAAAATGATAATAGCACTTCACGACCCTGTACCGCACGCAGGTGAATATAATTGGAGAGAAGATATACCTGGAATGTTGTATTATAATAAAACAAAGGCATTTATCTTTTATTCAAATTATTCATCTATTCAATTCAAAGAATATTTTCAAAAAATAAAAAATCCAAGCTATATAATAAGGCTTCAATATTATTCATTTATAAAAAATATAAAAAACTTTACAAAAGAAAAAAGTTATCTATTGTTCTTTGGCAGACTATCTTATTATAAAGGAATTGACATATTACTTGATGCTATACCCATTGTTCTAAAAAGCTATCCAAATGAACAGTTTAAGCTAATCGGAGAACCAGTATTTAATTACAAAATAAATAAAGATATTATCGCTAAATATAAAAACAATATACACTTAGAAGAAAGACATATAAAAATAGAAGAATTAGCAGGATTAATTAAAAATTCAAAATTTATAATATGTCCATATAGAGAGGCTACTCAAAGTGGTGTTGTAATGACATCCTTTGCAGCAGGAAAATCAATTGTAGCAATGAATGTTGGGTCATTTTCAGAGTATATCAATAACAATTACAATGGATTATTATCCGAACCAACTGCTGAATCATTGGCTACAAAAATTATGGAGGGATTGGAAAATGACAAATACAAAGAATTAGAAATAAATATCACGAAAGAAAATCAAGAAAATATTAAAATCAGAAACAGAGAAGTATTAATGAAAGCGTATTCAACATGTGTAAAAGAATTTAATAATTAAAAAATGAGAGTACTAATGTGTGTGCCAGGATTGCCATTGAATATTGAAAATATAAAAGGGGGTGTGCATTCTGCCACAATAAACCTATTAAGAGGCTTTATAGAATTACATATTGAAATGAGGGTATTAGTTTTTACAAGAGAAGTAAAAAAACAGTTGACCTATAAATTTTCCAAAAATATAGACATTGTGTATTTTAACGAAGGCATATTCCCATACCATTCTCTTAATTATTTGACTTATGCTCCATTTATATTAAAAAAACAAATAAAAGAATTTAATCCATCAGTTATTCATTACCAAGAAGGCAATTCATTTATGCTTACAAGATTACTTGGAGTATACAAACGGCCTATTATTCAAACAATTCATGGAATGTCTTTAGAGGAAGCAAAAAGAAAAGGAAAAGTGAAGGATAAAATAATATGGTATTTCAATGGATTGATTCAAAAACTAATGACGCCTAAAAACATTATTCACTTATCCGAATTCTCTAAAAATAGAATAAAAAACATACATCTGATTAATGAAATAATAATTCCCAATGCTATAAGAGAAGAATACTTTAAAATTAAAGAGAAAAAAAAAACAACAAATAAATTATTATATATAGGAATCATTGATAATAACAAAAACTTATCACTTTTATTAGAAACATTGGATGCACTGAAAAAAGAAAATTATATATACAAATTAGATGTAATTGGAGGTTTTAGTAATGATACATACAGAAAAAAAATACAAAATTTTATAAATGAAAGGGGAATAGAAAATCAAATCTCATTTCATGGATGGCTCTCACAGTATAATACACGAGAATTATTGTCTGAAATAGACATATTGGTGGTATGCTCAAAGCACGAATCATTGCCAATGGTAATTGCAGAAGCGATGGCTGCTGGAAAGCCAATAATAGCTTCGTCGGTAGGTGGAATACCAGAAATGATAGAGGAAAATGTGAATGGTTATTTATATAAATTAACTGAACAAAACAGACTTGTTGAACTACTTAAAAGATTGTTTGACAATAGCAATGATATAAACAAAATGGGGCAAATGGGAAAAGGATTAGCCATGTTGAAATACGATTGTAAAAAAGTAGCAAATAAAACATTGGATTTTTATAACAAAGTAATAGAAAATAAATGATTGAAATTAAAAGAAATTTTTATTTAGTAAACATAAAAGACACTTGGTTCTATTTTGAAAATAGAATCAGCAACTTGTTCACATTAAGATCTTATAGTTTTATAAAAAATGTTAATAGAAAAAACAATACATTATGTGTTAAATACAATAGTCACACAATTGAATTGTCATTAGAAAAGAAACAGGAAGAAATTACAAAACAATTTTCTTCGAATATAAAAAACGAAGTTAAAAGAGCTCAGAAATACAATTTTTTATGTGATTTCGAAAATAATACAGAAGAATTCATTTCAATCTATAATGATTTTGCGAAACTTAAAAATCTATATCCTGCTAATAAAAAAACAATCGAATATTTAGGAGATAGCTTTAAAACTACTTTTGTTTTGTTAAATAACGAAATCATAGCCGCACATAGTTATATTATAGATCGTCACTTAGGAATTGTAAGGCTGTATCAATCATGCTCAAAAAGACTAGATTCCAATTTTAATAAAGAAGTAACAGGAATAGCAAATAAACTACTAACTATTGAAGACATATTCTACTTCAAAGGAAATGGATTTAAAACCTACGACTTTGGAGGATATGCATACAATACTCAAAACGAAAGCTTAAAAGGTATTAATCAATTCAAAATGCAATTTGGAGGAAAAATAACAACCTGTGTTAATTATAACACTTTAGGATATCATATACTTAAAAAAATATCTGAAAAAATCGATTTTAGATATAAATAAAATACAATAAAATGAATATCAGTAGAAAAACAAAAAACAAACTTCATATTAAACAATGGAATATTGGAATAGCAAAAGGAAATTTTTCTGATTTCTTAAAGAATGAAAAGCCCCATTTGAAATACAAATGGATTTGCCCAAAAAAGAAAACAAGGCTTTTTGCAGATCCATTCATATTTAATGACAAAGAAGGGGATTATAAAATAATTTATGAAGATATGTGTTTGATAGAGGGATATGGTAAACTATCAGTTACAACGATTGATAAAAATCTAAATATTATCTCATCAAAATTAGTTTTAAATACAGGCAAACACATCTCCTACCCTAAAACATTGAGCATTGACAATAAACTTTATATTATTCCAGAATCGAGTGCTAATAATAAATTATTTAGCTACGAATATGATTTTGAAAAAGATAAGCTGATAAACCAAACAATACTTATAGAAAACATAGAACTACTAGACTCAACTATTTTATTTCATAAAAATAAATACTGGCTATTCGGTACACATCTAGGAAATAATAGCAATTCAGAATTATACATTTACTATTCACAAAATTTAAAAGGGCCCTATGAGGAGCATCATTTAAATCCGGTTAAAAAATCATTGAATGGAAGCAGGCCAGCAGGTAATTTCATAAAGTTTGAAAACAGTGTCTATCGTCCAGCACAAAACAATGAAGAATATTATGGGAAATCTATTACAATTTTTAAAATCAATAAACTAAGTGAAACTGAGTTTTCAGAAGATGCCGTCATTGAAATAGAGCCCCCTATCGACTCAGTCTATTCGAACGGAATACACACAATAAATTTCTTAGATGAAATAATAGTAATTGATGGACTAAGAATCATATTCAGCCCAATAGATAAAATTAAAATTTATCTAAATAAAATTAAAAATAATCTATTTGTTAGGAAACAACATGAATGATAAATTATAATGAATGAACTTTTTAAATACTATTCAAAAAACAACCTGCTAACATTAAAGAAAATAAAACAAATATCCTATTTATATGAACTTGATTCTGAAAAATTATTGAATTTATACAATGATCGATTTATAAATCTGTTTAGAAATACATTTATAAAGTCATCGTTTTATAATAAAATTTATAAAAATCATGGAATAACATTAAATAAAATAAAAGACTTATCAGATATCACCCTTTTGCCTATAATAACAAGAAAAGACATTAAAAATAACGAAGACAACATTTATATAGGAAATGATATTTTTAAAATAAAAGGATTAACCAGTGGAACAACTGGGTCGCCCCTAACTGTATATAGGACTCCAATAGACATGATAACTGAACAAGCCTACTTAAGACAATACCGTATGATGCATGGGTTTAAAAATGGAGAACGCCTTGTTTCAATAAGAGGAAAACTAGGAAAAGATACAAATTACAATTTTAATAAAAAATCAAACACTCTTTACATCTCAAGCGTCAACATAAATAATGATACAATTGAATCTTATTTTTCAATGATAAAAGATTTTAATCCTGATGGAATAGAAGCATTCCCCAGTTATTTATACAAATTATGCATAGAGTTAGAAAAAAGACAGTTGCAATTACAAATACCTATATCATTTACATCATCAGAAACAATGTATGAATTTCAAAGAAATAAAATTGAAGCTTTCTTACAAACAAAAATTTTTGACTGGTATGGTAATGTAGAAAGGACAATCGGCCTTGCACAAGATTCAAGATTTGATTATTATCCTTTACCCCTTTACTCAATCAATGAATACAAAAAAGATAACGTAATAACAACGTCATTAATTAATACACAATTCCCCTTAATTAGATACGCTGTAGACGATGTGATTCATGTAAAATCAACTGGGTTAAACAAAAATATTGTAACACCAGAAATAACTGATATTAAGGGCCGTGCAGGAGATACCTTAGAATTGAAAGATGGAAGTATTGTAGGATGCATAGATCACGCTTTTAAGGGAATTGATCATTTAGAAATAGCTCAAATACATCAAAAAAGGGCTGCCAATCATATAGAAGTAAAACTGGTGGTAGATAGTCCTTTTCAAGATCAACATGAAAATCAACTAAAATCCAATTTAATTAGAATGTTAGGAGAAGATATAGAAATAAAATTCACTTATTGCAAACGGGAAAATTTAACATACTCAGCTAATGATAAATATAAACTTATAATTAAAAATTAAAAAGTCATTTAATATATGGCAAGAAGATCAAATATTCTTATTACCGGCCCCTTGCCTCCGCCAGCGGGAGGAATCAGTATTCATATCTCTAGACTCAAAAGTTTAATTAAAGATGATTTTAATTTAGACTTTATAGATGAGTCTAGCATTATAAAAAGTGAATTCTATAATATCAGAAGTTTTAATCCGGTGCCGTATATTAAAAAAATGATTGCTGCTGATCTATTATATATCCATAGCGGAAGTAACCTTTTAAAAAAAATGCATATTGTTATTGGTAAACTACTTAGAAAAAAAATAATCATAACAATACATGGATATAAAAAAAAGAAAAGATTTCCTTTTAGATTCATAGATAGCAAAATATATACACTAGCCGATAAAATAATTCTGGTAAATCCAGATATGATTGAAAAAATATCTTTACCAATTGACAAATGTATCGTTAAGCATGCTTTTTTGCCGCCTTCAATGTCGGAAGAAGCTGTCTTGCCAAAACTAGTTATAGAAAGGATAGCAAAAGCAAGACTTAATAATGAAATTATAATATGCGCCAATGCCTCAAGACTTGACACTTACAATAATGAAGATTTATATGGTCTTGATATTTGTTTGGAAGTAACCAGTAAACTAATCAATAAAAAAAAACTCATATGTTTTATTTTTAATGTTTCGTCACTTGAAAACGGCGCTGAAAGATACTATCAAGCACAAGAACTTATAGAAAGATTATCATTAGAAGATAGCTTTTTATTATTAAATGAAAATCTCTCCTTCGTTAAACTCATTGAGAAATCAAATATTGTACTAAGGCCTACAAATACAGATGGGGATGCTATAACAATTAGAGAATCCATCTTTCTTGGGAAAAAAGTATTGGCTTCAGATATAGTATCAAGACCAATTGGGACATTCCTATTTAAATCCAGGGATGTTGATGACTTAGAATTACAACTCAATAAATTAATTAATAATAATAAAAATCTAATTAAAATAAATACAGAGTCAGACACCAACGATTGTAAGAGCTTCTATTCCACGATAATCAATGAACATCTAACCATAAATAGAAATAAAAAATCTTTATATGACAATAGATAAAATAAAGAAATCATTTAATAAATTAAAAGCATACTGTGAGGAAGCTGAATACAAAGGCTTTGACCCATACGATGGGCTAAATAGTTCCGTTTTTAAAAAAATACCCCTATTTAATAAAAGCTCCTTAGCAAGATTGGTATGGATTCAGTTTTTTAAACGATCCCCCATAAATATGAGGAAAATTGCCGGTATAGAACCTGAATATAATCCAAAAGCACTGGGACTATTCCTTTCAGGCTACTGTCATTTATACCAACATGAAGAAAACGAGCATCATTTACAAAAAATCAACTATTTTATAAATAGAATACATACAAGTATAACAAAAGGGTATTCTGGGGCTTGCTGGGGATACAATTTTGATTGGCAATCCAAAGCATTTTTTCAACCAAAAAATACTCCTACAATAGTCGTTTCATCTTTTATAGCAAATTCTTTGCTAGATGCATATGAAATAACTAAAGATGAATCATTGATCAAGATTGCAAGAAGTACATGTGATTTTATATTAAAAGATTTGAATAGAACAAAAGGAAAAGACAATTCAATAGCATTCTCCTATTCCCCATTAGATAATAGCGTGGTATACAATGCTTCATTCTTAGGAGCAAGACTATTAGCAAGAACATATTTTTACACTAAAGAATCTATACTAATAGATACAGCTAAAAATGCAGTAAAATATTGCTGTTTAAAACAACACGAAAATGGATCATGGAACTATGGTAATCATTCATTTCATAACTGGGTAGATAATTTTCACACAGGTTACAATTTAGAATGCATTTCCGATTACATGCTATATACCAATGACAATAGCTTTGAAGGTGCATTAGAAAGAGGATTTTACTATTATATAAAAAACTTTTTTACTGAAAAAGGTATTTCTAAGTACTATAATCATTCAACCTATCCTATTGACATCCATTCGCCATCACAATTAATCATCACACTTAAAAAGCTCGGTAAAATTGAAGAAAAGAAAACATTGTTAGATCAGGTATTGAATAGAACAATAGACAAAATGCAATCTAAAAAAGGTTATTTCTATTATCAAATAAACAAAATATTTACTTCTAAAATACCCTATATGCGTTGGTCTCAAGCATGGATGTTTTTATCAATGAGCATATACCTTAACCACTTTCTTCCAAAATCTGAAAACATTTAAATGAAAATATGGTTCGACCTTTCGAATTCGCCTCATATAAATATGTTTTTTGATTTAATCAAAGAATTAGAAAGCGAAGGCAATGAAATAATAATCACAGCACGCCCATTGGCAAATACAATTGATCTGTTGAATCAAAAAAAACTAGATTTTACAGTAATTGGTGAACACTATGGAAAAAATATTTTTAAAAAAATTGCAGGATACCCTATTCGAATATTTCAACTTGCCAACTTTCTAAAGAACCAACAGATAGATATAGCTGTCTCTCAAAGCTCATTCCATTCCCCTATTGTAGCAAAACTTTTAGGTATTCCCTCAATATATACGAATGACAATGAACACGCTTGGGGAAATAAGCCTAGTTTTTATTTCGCAACTAAAATACTGATTCCTGAAAACTTATCTATAGACAAAATAATTGGATGGGGAATATCAAGAAATAAAGTAATTCAATACCCTGGAGTAAAAGAAGGAATATACTTATGGAGCAAGAGTAAAGAGATTTATAAAAATAGATTAAATATGAACCATAAAAAAAATAATATATACATAAGACCAGAACCACAGACTGCACAATATTATAAAGGAAAAGTAAATTTTTTAGACGAAACAATAATCAATCTTCAACATGACTTCAATATCACCATTCTTCCTAGAGACAATGAGCAAATGATACACTATACAAATGAAAAATTTAAATACTGTTTGGTTCCTGAAAAACCCTTATCATTTGAAAGCATCGCATCAAATTGTAGCGTCTTTATTGGAGCAGGCGGGTCTATGACTAGAGAAATGGCGATTATAGGTATCCCTACCATTTCTGTATATCAAGATAAATTACTGGCAGTAGACCAGTATATAATTTCAAAAGGACTAATGACACACGACGCAAATATTAATGCAAAGAAAATACAAAATATTATATACAATATTGAAAAAAGAAATCCCGCACAAGAATTAATGATAAAAGGAGAAAAAGCATACATTTTATTAAAAAGTGAAATAGTAAACTTAGGTAAAAAATGATAAAAGTTGCAATCATAGGAATTGGAAAAATGGGTATTTCACATCTATCTATTTTAGGAGCTCATCCAAAAGTTGAAATTGTTGGTGTAGCTGACACTTCCAAATTCTCAACAGACATGTTAAAAAAATACACTTCATTTAATATTTTTAATGATTATAAAAAAATGCTTGAAAGCGTAAGTCCTGATGCTGTAGTTGTGTCTGTCCCAACAAAATTCCATAGTAACATCGTAAAAGATTTAATAGAAAGAAACATTCATGTATTTGTGGAAAAGCCATTTTGCATCGATTTAGATATGGGAGAGCAATTAGTTAAAATGGTTAAAGAGAGAAACGTAATAAACCAAGTAGGATACCACAATAAGTTTATAGGCACTTTTGAAGAGGTTAAAAACATTGTAACAAGTGGACATATTGGAACCATCAATCACTTCGAAGGAGAATCATACGGACCTGTAGTAATTAAAAGGAAACAAAGCAATTGGAGAAGCAACCCAGCGGAAGGTGGCGGCTGTTTAATGGATTACGCATCGCATGTAATAGATCTAGTCAATTATCTAGTTGCTCCCATACAAAACGTACGTGGAACTATCCTCAATTCAATTTATTCAGAAAATGTTGAAGATGCCGTATACGCATTGCTTGAAACGGAAAATAATATAACGGGTAGCATATCAGTAAATTGGAGCGATGAAACGTACAGGAAAATGACAACATCCATAACGATCAATGGAACAAAAGGAAAAATTATTGCAGATACCACTGAGTTACAAGTTTATTTTAATACAAATGAATGCCCAAATGGATATACAAAAGGTTGGAATATTAAAAATATTACAACATTATCCAAGCCAGTAGATTTCTTTTTAAGAGGAGAAGAATATTCTGCTCAAATAGACTATTTTATCGATTCTATAATTATGCAAAATAAAAATAGAAAAAACACATTTGAAACAGCTTTACATACGGATAAAATAATCAATCAAATTAAAAAATATAAACTAAGCTAATATGGATAGGATTTTATTTGGAGACAACCAATTTTTTGGAGTCAACCATATTTCTGAAACAAAAGCAAGAGCAATTGCTATACAATTTAAAAATGACAAAAGCATTGTTGATACAATTGACATTGCACGAGAAATGGATATTAATACTTTCATGTGTACCACCCACGACCGAATTAAAAACATTTGTGACATTATTAGAGCAGACCAATCAAAATATGAAGATTTTACTATCTACCCTTGTATGCCATATGCTCATAAGTATGCAAATGCAATAACAGAGTATGGAATTATAGGAACAATTAAGGAATATGTTCCAGGAAATTTATTAGGGTCATTCTTAAAAGGGGGCATGGCTGTTGTTTCAAAAGATTATATAGCAATAATGGAACTAATGATTGATGCTGAAATGAAAATGTTTAAAAACATACATACTCCAATCATTTTCCTACAAAATGTTGTTACAGACTTATTGTTAGGACTAGGGATGAAAGATATCTTAAAAGCCTATCATGATTATATAAAACAGAAATACGATGCAGAAGCAGGGTTTATAACAATGAATCTACCCGCATTGGTAAATGCACTGAATGAGATGGACATATATAATCCAATTATTTGTAGCTCCATAAATAAGGCTGGATTTAGAATGTCAGGAGGAATACAACAATATCATAAGACAATTAGAAACAACAAAATGAGGCTGATTGCAATGCAAATATTTGGAGGGGGAGCTATACCAGCCAAAGAAGCAATTGATTACATCTGCAGCATCCCAAACATTAACTCTATCTTATTTGGAGCATCTTCCAAACAACATATCAACGAAACAGCCAATTACATAAAAGAATATGATAGAATATATCAAAATGAATACGACTTAGTATATTAATATAAAAATGTCAATAAATTCAATCAACATAGTAAAACAAATTAAATTATTTCTAATAATAATGCTATACGCACCATTCTATTGTATTTACGTAGTAAGCAAAAACAAGCATGTTATCAGAGAGGATATAAACAAGTGGATGGATGTGTATGATATAAAATTAAAAACAGGAATAGGACTATTGTATTTAATTCATAGCTATCCAGAATTTAGAAATGTATTTTATTTGAGAGTAGGGAAAATTAAAAAATTGCTAAACTTGTTTTACCCTCAACTTTCATCATTGTATCTCACCAATCAAAATATTGGAGGAGGATTGTTTATTCAACATGGATTTTCAACCATGATTGGGGCAAAGTCAATTGGCAAGAATTGCTGGATAAACCAACAAGTAAGTATAGGATTTTCAAATAAAGAAGATTGTCCAATAATTAAAAACAATGTAACCATCAATGCTGGCGCTAAGGTCATTGGAGGGATTACAATTGGCAATAATGTAGTTATTGGAGCAAATGCAGTAGTAGTAAAAGACGTGCCAGACAATACAGTTGTAGTGGGTGTTCCTGCATACATTATTAAAAGAAACGGCGTTAAAGTAAAAGAATACTTATAAAAATCAATTTATGAAAATAACAATCGTAGCTGGCGCAAGACCTAATTTCATGAAAATAGCCCCTATTATTAAAGAAATTAATAAGTCAAAAACCAATGGGAATAATATTGAATATAGATTGATTCATACAGGGCAACACTACGATCAATCAATGAGTGGTGATTTTTTTATACAATTAGGCATCCCCAAACCAGATAATAATTTAGAATGTGGAGGAGGATCGCAAGCAGAACAAACAGCAGCGATTATGATAAAATTCGAAAAAGAACTGATCAACAATAAGCCAGATATTGTATTAGTAGTAGGCGATGTTACATCTTCTATGGCTTGTGCAATAACAGCAAAAAAGCTTTGCATAGATGTTGCTCATGTAGAGGCAGGAATAAGATCTCGTGATATGAATATGCCAGAAGAAATAAATAGGATGGTAACTGATTCTATTTCGGATTATTTTTTTACTACCACTACAATGGCAAGTAGAAATCTAGAAGCAGAAAATATAATGACAAATCGTATATATTTAGTAGGAAATACAATGATTGATACGCTGATTCAAAATATTGATAAAATTAAAAAACCTACATTCCTAAAAGAAAATCAACCATACTTTTTATTAACACTTCATAGGCCTTCCAATGTTGACAATATTTTAAATTTAGACAATCTGTTAACTACCATTAGCAATTCAACTTTGGGCATACCCGTAGTATTTCCCGTTCATCCAAGAACAAAAGCTAATATAGATTCAAAGAGTTTAAATTATAAAAACATATTAATGGTTGACCCGCAAGGATATCTTGAATTTATCTACTTAATCAAGAATAGCAAAGGAATCATTACAGATTCTGGAGGAATAACAGAAGAAGCCACTTATTTGCATATCCCCTGCCTGACCATGAGAACCACTACAGAAAGACCAGAAACGGTTGCTATAGGCACCAACGAACTAATAGGAAACGATTTATTAAAATTAAAACGATACATCAAAAAAATAATAGATGACAAATGGAAAAAAGGAACTGTGCCTATATTTTGGGATGGAAAAACAGCTAAAAGAATTGTAAAAAAAATCAATTCTATTTATGAAGATAAAACCATAGAAAAGCAATCTAATTTATTAATCAATGAATCGGCTATTTAGAAGATATCTGCAAATAAGCCTTATTCTATTAGACTTAGTATTACTAAACACTTCTTATGTAATAGGAATTGTATTTTTAAGTATTATCAATGAACATTACATTTTTTCTGATTATTTGATACTGGCTGTTACAATAAATCTATTCTGGATATTGCTAACATTTTTAAGTGGTTTATACATTGAAAAAATAATTATTCATTTTGAGCCATTTATTAAAAATACGCTCCAAGTTTATTTATTTTGGATAATAACGGTTTTGTCATTTTTATTCTTTGTGAAATATCAACAAGTATCTAGATATTTCATCTTGATATTTACAATACTATTTGCGCTGAGTCTTCTTTTAAACAGATTTATATATGTTGGAATCAGAAATTATTTCAAAAAGAAATTTTATTTTTTTAATAGAGTCATGATCGTTGGATACAATGAAACGTCAGAAAAATTGGCTTCCTACTTTGAAGAAGATGCAATCAATAGCAATTTAATAGGATTTGCAGATGATGAAATTAAAATAAAAGAACTCACCCACTACCCTATACTCAGCAATTTAAAAGATACCATCAAGGTAGCTTCCACACTTGATGTACAAGAGATCTTTTCAACAATTACTCCAGAACAAAATCTACACATATACTCTTTAATGGATCAAGCAGAGAAGGCATGTATCCGTTTTAAAATTGTTCCCAATTTGTCGTTTTTTTTAAATAAACCGATTGTAGTTGATTATATTCGAGATCTTCCCATTTTGTCTTTAAGGAATGAACCTTTAGAAGATGTAGGCAATAGAGTAAAAAAAAGAATCTTAGATATAATAATTAGTTTATTTGTTATTATGTTTTTTTTATCGTGGATGATTCCGATAATTGGACTATTGATATTAATTGATTCGAAAGGACCCATTTTCTTTTCACAAAAAAGAACCGGAAAAAATAAAAAACCATTTAACTGCCTTAAATTCAGAAGCATGAAATTGAATCATGTCTCGGATAATCTACAAGCGACCAAATCAGATACAAGGATTACACAGATTGGAAAA
This sequence comes from Chitinophagaceae bacterium, assembly GCA_947447485.1. Lineage (GTDB taxonomy): Bacteria > Bacteroidota > Bacteroidia > Chitinophagales > Chitinophagaceae > Ferruginibacter. The sequence goes on along the minus strand of CANFJP010000002.1, from coordinate 614 downwards.
TTTATTCGAAAAAAAAGTATTGATGAATTTCCTCAATTTATCAACGTCTTAAAAGGCGAGATGAGTATTGTAGGGCCAAGGCCCCATATGGTTAAACATACCAATGATTACTCAAAAATTATAGACGAATACATGATTCGACATTTCCTCAAACCAGGCATAACTGGATGGGCTCAAATCAAAGGCTATCGGGGAGAGATATCCAACCCTATTCAAATTAAAATGAGGGTTTCCAATGATCTCTGGTATCTCGAAAACTGGAACGTATGGCTAGATATTAAGATTGTTTTCTTAACCATATACAGTGTATTTAAAGGCGATAAAAATGCATATTAAGACTTGAATTTATATATCCAATCTAAACAGTTTTATTATAACTTAATAATCTTTTGCGAAATGATTTTTTGTCCTTGAACTACTCTTACAAAATAACTACCTGGCCTTAAATCACTGCCAAATGACACTTTCTGATTATGATACATGTTGGTTTGAAACAATCTTTTCCCAAATAAGTCAAACACTTCGATATAAGCATCTTCAGTTGATTCGCTCTCTAATGTTAAATTGAAAATTCCAGCACTAGGATTTGGATAGGTGTTTATTTTTATACTATT
>CANFJP010000001.1 GCA_947447485.1 Chitinophagaceae bacterium | reverse complement strand
ATAAAATTCATACCCAATATCATTTCTGAAATAAATACCCTCGAAATGAATTTGCTGAAGGGCTTCTTTGGAAATTGAAGCGGCCTCTTTAATGTCTTTTCCGAATGCTGTTACAGCTAGCACTCTTCCTCCATTGGTAACAATATCGTTGTTTTTAAAGGCAGTTCCCGAATGAAAAACCATACTCTCCTGAACAGCATTATTATTCAATCCGTTTACCTTTTTTTCTATGATGTACGGGCCAGGGTACCCTTCACTAACGGCAACGATTGCAACAGCAGCTCTAGGATCGGTATTCATTTTGATAGTATTAATTTTTCCAGTAGCAGTAGCTAGGAGCATCCCTACAAAGTCGTTTTTGATTCTTGGAATAACTACTTCTGTTTCAGGATCTCCCAACCTACAATTATATTCAATAACATACGGCTCCCCGCTATTAATCATCAATCCAATAAATACAAATCCTTTGTAATGAAATTTTTCTTGTTGAATTCCTTGAATGGTTGGATGAACAATGGTCTTAATTATTTTATCTTTTAATGCTTCGTCAAAAAAAGACAATGGGCTTACAGCACCCATCCCGCCTGTATTTAAGCCGCTATCCCCTTCTCCAATTCGCTTGTAATCTTTTGCCTCTGGAAGCAGCAGGTAATCGTGTCCGTCCGTTAAAACAAACACACTCATTTCTATCCCCTCTAGGTATTGTTCTATTACAATTTTATTGCCAGCATCACCAAATTTTGATTGCAACATCATTTGTTTAAACTCACTAAGCGCTTCTTCATGACTATTGCAAATCAATACGCCCTTTCCTGCAGCAAGTCCATCTGCTTTTAAAACAATGGGCAACTGATGATGGTTGATGTATGCTATCCCGTCTTCATAATTATCAACCGTAAATTCCTGATAAGCAGCAGTAGGGATTTTATACTTGCTCATAAATGCTTTTGCAAAAGCTTTGCTCCCTTCTAATTGTGCAGCGAATTTATCTGGACCAATAATATTAATATGTTGAGTAGAGGGATTTGAAATAAAATAATCAACTACCCCTTTTACCAAAGGCTCTTCTGGGCCCACTACAATTAATTGAATATTGTTGTCTAATGCAGCTTGCTTCAATCCTTCAAAATCGTTGCTATTTATTGAAAGATTTATTCCACAATTAGCCGTTCCCGCATTTCCTGGTGCAATAAACAATTCATCACACAGGTCACTTTGCCTTATTTTCCAAGCCAATGTATGCTCTCTTCCACCACTGCCAATAATTAGGATATTCATAAATATGTACACTTTATACTATTGCGAAATTATATAAGTTGGGTTATTTGAGTTTTTAATTTTATTGACCATTTCAGCATAATTGATGTTGATAAGAGGAATTTTACTATTTTGGGGGTCAATACTCAAATTATCTCTTTATCATTTATTAAAAAAACAACACTATGGCAGAAGTAAAATCAAGCGGTAAACATCCTTCTGGACTGTATGTCCTCTTTCTTACAGAGATGTGGGAACGATTCAGTTACTATGGAATGAGAGCTCTTTTTATTTTATTTATGACAAAAGCATTGTTATTTGATAAAGCATTGGGCTCGCAAATTTATGGCAGTTACACAGGCTTGGTGTACTTAACTCCTTTGTTAGGTGGCTATATGGCTGATCGCTATTGGGGAAATAGAAAATCAATTGTTATTGGGGGTGTTTTAATGGCATTGGGACAATTATTAATGTTTTTCGCGGGTACTTTTTACCAACAACCCGAACTTGCTACTCCACTTATGTTTACTGGCTTAGGATTTTTGATATTAGGGAATGGCTTTTTTAAACCCAATATTTCAACAATGGTTGGTCAATTGTATCCTATTGGAGATAAAAGAGTTGATTCTGCTTTTACGATTTTTTATATGGGCATCAATCTTGGCGCATTCATTGCCCCGCTGCTATGTGGTTACTTAGGTGACACTGGAAACGCTGCAGATTTTAGATGGGGATTCTTAGCTGCTTGCGTGGGAATGTGCCTTAGTTTAGTTTTCTTTATTGCTCTTAAAAATAAATACATAGTCACTCCTGAAGGTGAACAAATTGGAGAGAAACCTAATTCATCCAGAGAAATAAAAACGGCAGATGAAAAGACGCCTGTTAATACTAAAGCTATACTTATTTGGACAGGAATATTTTTAGTATTGTTATATTCTTTCTATTTCTGGATTGAATTAGATGTGGTAGGCTGTTTTATTTTTTCACTAACAATCGCAGCTCCTGGATACATAATAACGGATCCAAGCCTAAGCAAAATTGAGAAACAAAGAATTTGGGTGATATATATTGCAGCCTTTTTTGTTATTTTCTTTTGGGCTGCATTTGAACAAGCAGGTGCATCTTTAACCTATTTTGCAGAAGAACAAACCAACAGAGTATTATTCGGTAAAACAATTCCTACTTCATATTTTCAATCGATCAATGCAGTGGCTATAGTAATATTTGCGCCATTGTTTGTTTGGCTATGGGGTGGCTTAGGAAAAAGAAACTTAGAACCTGCATCACCATTTAAACAAGCAATGGGATTATTCCTTTTAGCAATTGGATATCTTGTTATTGCTTTTGGAGTAAAAGGCATTGACCCAAGCACCAAAGTTAGTATGGTATGGCTAGTCAGCTTATATACCATTCATACTTTTGGTGAGTTGTGCTTATCTCCTATTGGATTATCAATGGTAAATAAACTTGCTCCTGTTAAACTAGCTTCTTTATTAATGGGTGTTTGGTTTCTATCAACCGCTGCAGCAAATAAATTCGCAGGCACATTAAGTACCTTTTATCCTGAAGAAGTTAAAATGGAAAAAGTTTTTGATGCTAAAATGGATATCAGTGCTACAGCCGCTTTTAATGGAAAATTACTTGATGCGTCCATTTGGAATTCCAATCGCGATCCTAAAAGTAGTATTACGCTAAACAAAGCTACAATTGAAACTGTGAAAACTGCAAACCAAAAAAATGATAGCCTTAAAAGTATAATTGTAAATAATGATAGCGGATCTATATCTATTTACAATTTGAAGGTAATCAAATCAAATAATGCCAGTTTTGATGGTGCATTTTTATTGAATGATACATTGCTTATTTCGCATGATTCAATAGATGTAGTGAAAAATGAAAATGGCAAAAAGATATCTAAAAAAGAGGGTCGCGTGCAAACATGGAACCTAAAACCTAAAAAACCAAGTTTCTTAGGGATGAAAATTGAAAATCTTTACGACTTCTTTATGCTATTTGTATTTATGGCGGGGGCTGCTTCCTTAATATTATTTGCATTAAGTGGAAAGCTTTTGAAAATGATGCATGGTATTAGGTAAAATATTCTATCCTTTTTATTCAAAAGCGGCTTAATGGCCGCTTTTGTTTTCTTATTACTATTTGCTGTAAATTAGAGTTGAAATATATACTATGTCAATTAGAGTGTTCAAATACCTTTCTCCAATTAGTATTTTTTTAACGGCTTGGGTTGCGCTTACTTTTCATGGATGGGTAACCTGGTTGCCTATGATATATGTTTGGCTGCTTATTCCGCTGCTTGAGCTAATGGTGCTTCCCAATAATAAAAACATGGAAGCTGCAGAAGAAGAGATTTCTAAAAGAAATAAATGGTATGATTACCTGCTCTACATTATTGTGCCATTACAATATGCCGCATTGATTTATTTTATTTTTTCTATGCAAGAAACTGAGTTGTTAGGTTGGGAGAGAGCAGGCAGAATAGGCAGCATGGGACTTCTCTGTGGAACTTTTGGAATCAATGTAGCGCACGAATTGGGCCATAGAGTAAATCGATTTGAACAATTCCTAGCAAAAGGATTATTGGCCACCTCTTTATACATGCATTTTTTTATTGAGCACAATAAAGGACATCATAAAAATGTGGCTACTCATGAAGACCCAAGCAGCGCAAGACTTAACGAACCTGTTTATCTTTTCTATTGTCGTACAATATTTTTTTCTTACGTATCTGCCTGGAAAATTGCAAATGAAGACTGTAGAAAAAAGGGATATCCTGCTTTTAGCTTGGCAAACGAAATGATAGAAGCTCATCTATGGCAGCTATTGTTGATACTTACAATTCTTATACTGTTTGGAGGATTTATAACTTGCTGTTTTTTAGTAGCCGCTTTTATTGGAATTATATTATTAGAAACAGTGAATTATATTGAGCACTATGGATTGGTAAGAAAGATCTCAACTTCAGGTTCGTATGAAAGAACGATGCCCATTCACAGCTGGAATAGCAGCCATCCGATTGGAAGAGTAATGCTGTTTGAATTGAGTCGTCACAGCGATCATCATTACCTTGCCAGTAAAAAATATCAACTATTAAAACACCATAGCGATGCTCCGCAACTTCCAACAGGTTATCCTGGAAGCATGGTTTTATCCTTAGTGCCTCCGATATGGTTTTATGTAATGAACAAGAGAATTAAATACTACGAAAGAGAAGCAGTTAATTAAATTGCTTTTGCATTTTCTAAAACATACGCCAATGCATTTGCTTTTTGATTTTCTGTAAATCGGGCTTTTCTGCACATTCTATCCATAATGGGTGTCCATTGACGTTGCGTGAATTCAGCTGGACTTGGTAAACGGTGACAGCGACCACAGCTTGCCTGATAAATTCTTTGACCTTCTTCAATATTAATAACAAGGGAAGCTTTGGGCTGAGCAGCAATTACAGTTGCTGTTGGAGTTGTTTTTTTAGCACATGATGCAATGCATATTACTAGTAAACAAAGGAATACAACGGAAGAAAATATTTTCATTTTTGGAAATATTAATAAATAAAAAAATAATTAATTTATAGTCGTGAGCCCAACGTATTGGTGGAGTGCTTGGGGTAAATTTATTCCGGTTTCAGTTTGATTGTTTTCCAACAAAGCAGCTACGATTCTTGGCAATGCCAATGAGGAGCCATTCAGTGAATGAAGCAATTGAGTTTTGCCATTTTCATCTTTGTGGCGAATCTTCATTCTATTGGTTTGAAATGTTTCAAAGTTGCTCACAGAGCTCACTTCAAGCCATTTTTGTTGCGCTGCACTATATACTTCAAAGTCGTAGGTTAATGCAGAAGTAAATCCCATATCTCCCCCGCACAAACGCAATATTCGGTAGGGTAATTCAAGTAACTGTAACAACTTTTCTACATGCAATACCATCTCTTCTAATACTTGATAGCTATTTTGCGGGTGTACCAACTGAATGATTTCCACTTTATCAAATTGATGCACTCTATTTAATCCTCTTACATCACTCCCAAAGCTACCAGCCTCTCGTCTGAAGCAAGGGGTGTAAGCCGTCATCTTCACTGGAAGATCTGCTTCTTTAATAATTTCATTGCTGAAAACATTTGTCACAGGAACTTCTGCAGTGGGAATTAGGTACAATCCGTCTGCAGTGATATGATACATTTGCCCTTCTTTATCTGGCAGCTGTCCGGTACCGTAAGCAGTAGCTTCATTTACCATTAATGGAGGCATGTATTCTGTATAGCCTGCTGCGGTATTATAATCTAGAAAAAATTGTATTAATGATCGTTGCAGCTTTGCTCCCTTTCCTTTATACAGAGGAAATCCGCTTCCAGCAAGCTTCGCGCCTGTTTCAAAATCAATCAGATTGTATTGTTTAATAAGATCCCAATGTGGCTTTGCGGAGGAAATCAACGTGGGCATATTACCACCGGCTCTTATTACTTCATTTTCTTCTGCCGACTTTCCTTTTGGCACACTGGCATGAGGAAGATTAGGTAATAATAAGATGTTCTTAGTGAAAGAAGTTTCTAATTCAATTAAAGCAGCTGTTTTTTCTGCTAGTTCATTTTTAAGGGTTGTTACTTCTTGTTTTTTAATTTCAGCCGTTTCTTTTTCTCCTTTCGCCATCAGCATCCCTATTTCCTTAGAGGCATTATTAATAGACGCTTGCAGATTCTCTGTAATGCCCTTTACTTTCCTCAATTCGTCATCAATTTCAAGAATGGTGTCTACCAAGCCAATATTAGCAAAATTCCGAACGGCAAGCCTTTCTTTAGTCAGCACTGTATTTTGGCGTATAAAATTTACTTGTAACATCTATCTTTTTATAATTTTAAGAGATTATCAACAAAGCAAAGATAATCGGGAATTGCTTATTACCTACATTTGCCTTATATGCAACACACAGAAGAAGATTTGCAGGTAAGATGGCTGAAATTACGCATAAAGCTCAAAGAGACATTTGGTATTAAGCCAGATATGAATGGAATATTGTTGATTATTGGGGTACAGGAATTGGGTCAGGGGCCTCAAGAATTTAGCAAAGAACAAAAGCAAGACCTTATGCATATAGCCATTTGCACTATTTTATCGCCTAGTGGATACTATGCCAATGCAGGAAATGATGAGGAGGGATGGCCACACTTTACTCAGCTAAAAGCCTTGCCAACCTTCGATTTATTTGAGCAAGAAAATTTTCTTAAAGATCATGTTTTGCTATATTTTCAATCTCAAGAATTTATTTAAATAAAAAATAATACCAATGAAAATGCTTCGTTTTTTAATTGTAGCCATCATTGTAAGCAGCTGCACATTAAGTGGGTTTTCTCAAATCGGTAAAACATCTGTGAAAATAAAAATCACAACAGATTACGGCAACATGATAATAGCCCTTTACGATTCTACTCCGTTGCACAGAGATAATTTTATTAAGTTAGTTCAACAAGGTTTTTATGATAGTTTGTTATTTCACAGAGTTATTCCTGAGTTTATGATTCAAGGAGGTGATCCAATGAGTAAAAATGCTACGTCCGGTGCTATGTTGGGAATGGGAGGCAGCGACATGCCACGGATACCTGCAGAGTTCAATAAAAACATCATTCACAAAAAAGGAGCGCTATGTGCAGCAAGAGACGGAAATCCTCAAAAAGCAAGCAGCGCGTGTCAGTTTTACATTGTTCAAGGAAAAATATATTCGGAAGAGGAGTTAAATATGCTGGAACAACAGAAAAGAATTAAATACACAGCTGAGCAAAGAAAATTGTATAAAACCATCGGAGGTACTCCTTTCTTAGATATGGATTATACTGTTTTTGGAGAAGTAATCAGCGGAATGGAAACAATAGACCAAATCGCAAGTGCAGCAGCAAATTCTTACAACAGACCAGTGCATGATATTCATATGAAGATGGAGATCATTGAGTAAATATCTTCCCTTCTAAATATTTTTTAAACTAAATTGCAACCACTTTTAAAACATTATAAAATATTACACAATGAATTATCCTGCTAATTTAAAATACACCAAAGATCATGAATGGATTCTATTAGAAGGCAATGTTGCTACTGTTGGAATTACAGACTTTGCACAACATGAATTGGGAGACATTGTTTTTATTGATATTAATAGCAAGGGAAAGTCTTTGAATGCAGAAGAAATTTTTGGAACTGTAGAAGCAGTAAAAACCGTAAGTGACCTTTTTACTCCCATTGCCGGAACAATTACAGAAATTAATCCTGCTCTGGAAGCAAACCCTGAATTGGTCAACAGTGATCCTTACGATAAAGGATGGATGATTAAAATGACCGTTACCAACGTGGAGGACGTAGCAGCATTGATGAACGCTGAAGCCTATACTGCATTGGTAGGATAATAGTCTTTATTGGAAAATCTTTCAATGAAAAGCACAGCAAGTAAAATATCATTAATAAAATTTATACCAGGCATTGCCTGGTTTTTTGTGGTACTCATCATGATTTGTTTACCCAAAAAAGATCTTCCAGAAGTAGAAGGATGGTTGGCCTACATATATCTTGACAAATGGATTCACATAGGCATGTTTGGAATCCTGGCTTTTCTTTTTATGTACCCTTTTCATATCAAAGAGGTTGTGCCAAGAACAAAAAACGACTACTTTCTTACAGTATTCATTTTAACCGTCTGTTGGGGGCTTGTAACAGAATGTATTCAATTATACATTCCTGGGCGCAGTTTTGATCTATTGGACTGGGCAGCAGATGGTTCGGGGGCATTTCTGGCTCTTTTCTGGTGTAAAAAGCGCTATTTATTTAAAGGATAGGTTGGTTAAAAGCCATTATCTACTTAACTTTGAGATATGCTGAATGTTGAAAATATGGAGTATAATACTACCAGAAATCATTTGATTATGAAGGAATACGGCCGTCATATTCAAAAAATGGTAGAATACTTATTGCAAATAACCGATCGAGAAGAAAGACAGCGCAATGCGTATGCCGTTATCGAATTAATGGGATTTTTAAATCCGCATCTTAAAAATGTGGAAGATTTTCGTCATAAACTATGGGATCACCTTTTTTTGATTAGTGATTTTACATTGGATGTTGATAGCCCCTACCCAATTCCTACCAGAGAAACATTAAAAGCAAAACCCGAAAGATTAAGATACCCTAAAAGATATCCAAAGTTCAATCATCTAGGGAAAAATATTGAAATTGTAATTGACAAAGCACTAAAAGAAGAAAATCCTGAAAAGAAACAAGGCTTTGCAAATGCGATTGCCTATTACATGAAATTGACTTATAGTAACTGGCATAAGGAATTGGTACATGATGACAACATTCAAACTGAACTAAATAGTATTACCAACGGAGAGCTAGAATTTAATAATAAGCCTTTTGTAAAACACAGAACCGACAACCGTCCTGAAAGAGACGATTATGGTGGCCGCGGTCAATACAGACAAAACTTTGGAAGCAGAGATGGTGGTGGTGGAAGAGACAACAGAAACAACCGTGGTGGTGGTGGCGGAAGAGACAGCAGAAACAATAACCGAAATTTCAAAAAACGCTATTAATTATATTGAAGCATTCAAACCAAACCCCTGATGTTATAATTGGCATCAGGGATTTTTATTTACGTTTGCTTTTATATATTGATTGATCAACCTATTTTAAAGATTAAAGAGAACCGAGTATGAGTATTTTTGAAGTAATTGGAGGAAAAAAACTATCTGGCGAAATCACTCCTCAAGGTGCTAAAAACGAAGCATTGCAAATCATTAGTGCAGTATTGCTCACTGATGAAGAAGTTACCATTCATAATATTCCTGATATTATTGACGTCAATCTATTAATAGAACTACTAAAGGAAATAAATGTAAAAATTAATCGCATCGACAGACACACCTGCAGCTTTCAAGCAAATAACATAGATGTTGATTATTTACAAAGTGATGCATTCCATAAAAAAAGCGGGCGTTTAAGAGGATCTGTAATGCTTGCTGGTCCACTATTAGCAAGATTTAAAAAAGCATATTTACCCAAACCAGGCGGAGATAAAATTGGCCGCAGGAAGTTGGATACGCATATTATAGGGTTTCAAAAACTGGGTGCTTCTTATACCTATGATGACAATGCAAGTTTTTTTACCCTTGAAGCAAAAGAATTAAATGGCTGTTTTATTTTATTAGACGAGCCAAGTGTTACGGGCACCGCGAACATATTAATGGCTTCGGTATTGGCAAATGGTACAACGACCATTTACAATGCAGCTTGCGAGCCTTATGTGCAACAGTTATGTAAAATACTCAATCGAATGGGAGCGAATATTGAAGGGGTTGGTAGCAATATGCTGATTATACATGGAGTGAAAAAATTAAATGGAACATCACACACCATGTTGCCTGACATGATTGAAGTGGGAAGTTTTATTGGATTGGCTGCGATGACACAAAGCGAGATTACTATTAAAAATGCTGGGGTAAAAGACTTGGGAGTTATTCCTGAAAGATTTCAACAACTGGGCATTAAGCTAAATATTATTGGAGATGACATACATATTCCTGCACAAGACTTATACGAAATACAAACTTTTCTTGAAGGAGGTATTCTTACCATGTACGATCATCCATGGCCTGGGTTAACTCCCGATTTACTAAGTATTCTTTTGGTTACCGCAGTGCAAGCAAAGGGAAGCGTACTCATTCATCAGAAGATGTTTGAAAGTCGCCTGTTTTTTGTAGATAAATTGATTGAAATGGGTGCACAAGTTATTTTATGTGACCCTCATAGAGCCGTAGTAGTAGGTATGGAGCGCGAGAAAAAACTCAGAGGAATCACCATGAGTTCTCCGGATATCAGAGCCGGTGTTGCTTTGTTGATTGCAGCATTGAGTGCAGAAGGTAAAAGCGTTATTCAAAATATTGAACAAATTGACAGAGGGTATCAATTTATTGATGAGCGATTGATAAAAATAGGAGCCGATATAAAAAGGGTTTCTTAAAAAATTATCAAAATCAAATTATTGTACAGGCTAATTATTTCATTTCTTTGCAAATGGCAAGTATTCATCAAAAAATATTAATTATTACAGCTCCATCAGGAGCGGGGAAAACGTCTATCACTCATTATCTAATGAAAGCGTTTCCCATACTTGAATTTTCTATATCAGCAACTACTAGGACTATTAGAGGCAATGAAGAAAATGGCAAAGATTACTATTTCGTCAGTATAGAGGAATTTAAACAAAAGATACAACACAAAGAATTTGCAGAATGGGAAATGGTGTATGAGGGAAAGTATTACGGAACCCTTAAAACTGAAATGAAACGTATCTGGGCCAATGAAAAAGTGCCTGTCTTAGACGTAGATGTAAAAGGAGCGATTCACGTGCAACAGCAATACCCAGAAAACACATTGAGTATTTTTATTGAAGCTCCTTCAATTGAAGAATTAAAAAATCGTTTGTTGGCAAGAGGCACAGAAAACGAAGAATCTATCAATGCAAGAATGAATAAAGCATCTTATGAAATTTCTTTCAAAGATCAATTTGATAAAATAATCATCAATGATGATCTAGAAATTGCCTGTAAAAAAGCCGAAGCACTTGTGGCTGAATTTTTGCAATCATAAGTGCAAAACGTAAAACTGATTTTATTATTTTTATATTATGGATTGGATTTCATTGTTAGCGATATTTATCTCCCTTATTTTAATTGGATTTCTTTCCGGAATTGAAATTGCATTTATTTCGGCAAATAAGTTTTCAATAGAACTAAACAAGAAACAAGGTACTTTCAGCGGAAAAACATGGGGTCGACTTTCAGTGAACCCCACTAGATTTATTGGAACTGTACTGGTAGGACTAAATGTTGTGTTGGTGATATATGGACTTCTAATTGGAGACATGATCGATCCGGTGTGGAAGTGGATTGAAGGAAAATTGCCTACTTCGGCTATTGATTATTTAAAATTCATACGATTATTAATAGAAACGATATTATCTACCTCAATCATCTTGTTCGTTGAATTTTTAAGCAAAGCATTTTTTAAAGCAAGAAATAATACAATCTTAAGCATTCCTTTCATTAGCTATTTGTCTGCTTTTTTTTATTGGCTCTTTTCATCTGTGGCTTCGCTATTTGTAAATATGGCGGAATGGATTCTAACATTTATTTTTAACGTGAAACTGAATAATAAAAAAGAAGCTTTCAGCAAGGTAGATCTTGAACACTTTGTTCAACAAAGCAAACATCACGACGAAGAAAATAGCAATGAAATCAATAAGGAATTTTTTGAAAATGCCCTTTCACTCAGTGAAATTAAATTGAGAGAATGTTTGATCCCAAGAAAAGAAATTGAAGGAGTTGAAAGCAATGAAGGAATAGAAAAGGTAAAGGCTAAGTTTATTGAAACAAAACTAAGCAAACTGTTGGTGTATGAAAACAATATTGATACTGTTCTGGGATATATACATCATTTAGACATGTTTAAAAATCCTTCCTCAATTAAAGAGATTTTACATCCCATTCCAACCGTTCCGGAAACAATGAGCGCTACGGACCTTATGAATAAATTTAGTAAGGAAAGGAAAAGCATTGCATGGGTAATAGATGAGTTTGGGGGCACGGCGGGCATTGTTACGATGGAGGATTTATTAGAAGAGATTTTTGGTGAAATCGAAGACGAATATGATGGCGCAGAATCTTTTGTAGACAAACAGCTCTCTCAAAATGAATTTATATTTAGTGGTAGACTTGAATTAGATTTTATTTCGGAAAAATATAATTTAGCATTCAATGAAGACGAAGGAATAGAAACGCTTTCAGGATACATCATACAAAATCATGAGGCTATCCCCAAACAAAAAGAGCGCATCATCATTGGAAACTTTGAATTTGACATAATTAATGTAAGTGACACTAGAATAGAAACAGTAAAAGTTAAAGTGCTGAAATAAATAGCTATAATGACCATCGTTGTTCAGATTGATTCTAGTAATGCCATACATAACCTCACGCGAGATTTCAATTACCGTTGCTTTACTTTTCTAGCAGAGAAATATCCATCAGTTTCATTTGTTTTTGTTTCGGATACGCCCCTTTTAAAGCAGCTTAAGCCATCACAAAATATTACTTATCTGTCTATTAGGCCAAGAATAAGTAATTCTTTATCTAAATATTATTGGTATCAATATAAACTTTCTAAAACACTTAAAAAGCTTAATACAACTTATTTCTTTAGCAGTACCAATCATTGTAATAATAAAAACAATGCAGTTCAAATAATATATTTAGACGCACTTTTGTCTTCTAGAAACAGGAATAAAAAAGCATTACTGAAAGCTTCTCATGTTATTGTTCCAAATGATTACATTAAAAAAAATGTTTTGCAATTAATGCCCTCAATTACTGAAAAGCTATTGATATGTAATAGAGGCATAGAAAAAAAGGACGAATACTCGATTGAATTCAAAGAGAATATTAAACAGAAATACACCGACGATAAAGATTTTTTCTTTTTTGATTTTGACAAAACAAACGAAGAAAAGCTAATAGTGGTGCTTAAAGCTTTTTCTCTTTTTAAGAAGTGGCAGCATTCTAAAATGAAGTTGTTGATTGTGGCAGATTCAAACAAAATAGAATCAGTTGAAAAAGTATGTTCCAATTATAAATACAAAGAAGATGTTGTAATCGTTTCTAATCAAAATGAAGAAACATTGTATTGGATTATTGGAAGCTCCTATGCAACTATTTTTATACCAATTGAAAATCAATTACCATTCAATGTTCTGACGGCATTGTCTTATAAGCTTCCTGTTATTTTGCCAGCAACTGCTTTTTACAAAGCAAGTTTTGGAGATGCAATATTATATACAGAAGAAAACGAAACAGCTATTTCAAATAACCTGATGCTATTATATAAAGATGAAAAGACCCGAAAAGAATTCGTAAATAAAAGCAACGCGCTATCGGCAGCTAGAACTTGGGAAAATTGTGCCAACTATTTGTGGGAGTCAATAATTAATAAAAAGAAAATATAAACACATTAACTTTGTAAATAAAAAACAGGACAATGCAAAAGTCAACCATCACAATAGACATCATCTTAGATCCAAATAAAATACCCGAACAAATCAACTGGGAAGCAAGCGATAGCAATGCCGAGATGAAACAAAAAGCAAAAGCAATGTGCCTAGCTTTTTGGGATGGAGCAGATAAGTCGGCTTTGCGAATAGATTTATGGACAAAAGACATGATGGTAGATGAAATGGGCGATTTTTTTTACCAGATGATGATGACCATGGCAGACACCTTTCAAAGAGCTACGAAACAAGATGGCCTGACCGAAGAAATGAAAGTGTTTGCTAAAGATTTCTTCAAGAAATTTAGAGATGCACAAATAAAAGACCAAGCTGCAAATTAGTATGCTTACACAATAAAATTATTTACCTAACTAAAATTAACGTATGTCTTTAGAACAAACCATCATGACTGAAATGAAAGAAGCCATGAAATCGAAAAATGAATCAGCACTAAGAAGTCTTAGAGCGATTAAAGCAGAAATCATCAAAGCAAAAACGGATCCTGGAGCCGGAGGAGAAATTGATGAAGCTACCGAACAAAAGTTTCTACAAAAAATGATGAAGCAAAGAAAGGATTCACTTGAAATATTTGAAAAACAAGGAAGAGAAGATTTAGCAGCAAAAGAAAGAGAAGAAATGGCCATCATCGAAAGATTCTTGCCAAAACAACTCTCTGAAGATGAAATCAAAGAAGCGTTGAAAATTATCATACAAGAAATGGGAGCAAGTAGTGCTGCAGATATGGGAAAAGTAATGGGGATAGCATCTAAGCAATTGGCAGGAAAAGCTGATGGAAAAACAATCAATGCCATTGTTAAATTATTGCTGGTTTAAAACATCCATCTATGTTCATTGATATACTTTTTATTGCATTATTGATAATTGCAATTTTCAAGGGAATGAGCAAAGGATTGATTCTTTCTCTTTTTTCAATTATTGCCTTTATTGTGGGACTTGCAGCGGCAATAAAACTATCGGCAATAGTAGCCAACAGATTTGCTAACAATCAATATTTGAATAGCAAATGGGTGCCGTTTGTGTCCTTTATCTTGGTATTTATCGCGGTAGCTATTGTAGTAAAAATATTGGCTTCAATTATTCAGCGATTTGCTGAAATGCTGATGTTGGGCTGGCTTAATAAGCTCGCAGGGGTATTGTTATTTATGCTTTTGTATGGTATCATCTATAGTGTTTTTCTTTTTTATGGCACTCAATTACATATTATCCAACAAGAGACCATCCATTCATCTATTGTATATCACTATATATGCCCATTGGCCCCAAAAATCATGGATATAATAGGAACCGCTATCCCGTTTTTTAAAGATATATTCGCACAGTTAGGACATTTTTTTGAAAGCAATAGCAATAAACTATAGTAATAATTTCAGCTATTGTTTGATTTGATGTATTTTTAACAATAGAGGATAAAGGGTATTTCAACATTTTATTACACAAATCTCATCGATAAACAAATGAGCTACGAAATAAAAGAAGACGGTAAATTTAAATATATTGAAGAAGGCGTTGGTGAGCCATTAATGTTATTGCATGGACTATTTGGAGCGCTCAGCAATTTCAAAGACCTTATTGAACATTTTCGCCATACACACAAGGTTGTAGTGCCCCTTTTGCCTCTATTAGAATTAGATCTTCTTCATACTTCTGTGGGGGGATTGCAAAAGTTTGTGCAGCGTTTTATTGAACATAGAGATTACAAGAACATCCATCTAATGGGAAATTCATTGGGGGGGCATGTTGCCTTAGTGTATGTTCTAAAAAAGCCCGAAAGAATTAAATCACTCATTCTCACTGGTAGCTCTGGATTGTTTGAAAATGGAATGGGTGATTCTTATCCTAAAAGAGGCGATAAAGAATATATTCGAAATAAAACATCCCTAACTTTTTATAATCCAGCTTTAGCAACAGATGAATTGGTAGACGAGGTTTTTGAAATTACCAATAATAGAATGAAAGTGATAAAAATTATTGCATTAGCTAAAAGTGCCATTCGCAATAATCTTGGAAATGAATTGAATCAGATTAAAACCCCCACCTGCTTAATTTGGGGAAAAAACGACACTATTACCCCTCCGTTCGTAGGAGAAGAATTTCATAAACTAATCCCCAATAGCGAGTTGCATTTTATTGATAAATGTGGGCACGCTCCGATGATGGAGGTGCCTGAAGAATTTAATAGAATTCTTGAAGAGTTTTTATTAAAAATGAAATCATAGTAGAAGCTACGGTTTAACAATTTATTTGTTTGAATTTGCAAACAACATCCTATTTTACAGTGGTAATTCTCTATTAATTAATTTTTCTTGCAATGCTGACCGCCGCACTCGTTATTAATAATATTCCCCAACTACAGCTTCAAGATTCTGTTAGCAAGGCTAGGCAAATAATAAACGACTATAAATTAACTCATCTTCCTGTAGTAGTTGAAAATAAATACCTTGGCTTGTTAAGCGAAGACGACTTATTAGATGTTGAAGATGAAAGATTACCAATAGAAATTATTCAAAATAGTTTTCTCAATGCATTTGTTCTAGACGATGTTCATTTTCTGAATGCAGTAAATATTAGCAACCAATTTGAAACAAATATTGTACCTGTATTAAATAAGGAAAACGAATATATAGGAGTCATTACCGTTGCTGACCTATTAAAAGCAATCGGAGATTTTTCGGGAGCCAATGAAATAGGAGGAATCATTGTATTGGAAATGAAGAGAATTCAATTTGCAATATCTGAAATTAGTCGGATTGTTGAAAGCAATGATTGTACAGTGCTTCATCTAAATACAACCATTAATGCTGCAACCGGTATGCTTACTGTTACTCTACACATTAATAAAAAAGAAGTCAGCGCTGTTGTGGCTACTTTTGAAAGATACGAGTATACAGTTTTATATTCATTTGGCGTTGAACAGTATGAAAATGAATTAGACAACAACTATAAGCATCTGATGAATTATTTAAACTTGTAGCGAATTGATTTCTACAATTAAATATCTATTAGCCTGAAGCCAAGCACACATGAAATATTTAAAGCTTCCTATTATACTCTTGGCATTATGTAGTTTTTTTCAGTCAGCAGCGCAGGAAAAAAAAACCTACCCGGGTTTTTATGATGAAATGAACAATAAAGTATCGGTTGACTCTTCTGCAAAATTATTTATCACTAAGATTAATATTATTGGTAACAATAAAACAAAAGAATATATCATACTGCGAGAAATGAGGATTAAAAAGGGCGATTCAATTATTGCTGCTAATCTTTTCGAAGCCATTGAAGAATCGCATAATTTAATTTACAATACATCTCTTTTTTCAGAAGTAGAAATAGAACCAGTGTTAACGACCGCATTTACACTCACTTTAAATGTGATTCTAAAAGAGCGCTGGTATATTTATCCAACCCCTCAGTTTAAATTAGTAGATCGGAATTTTAATGAATGGTGGAAGACTTATAATGCTGATTTGACGCGCGTTATTTATGGAGCAAAGTTTTTACATTATAACATTAGCGGGCGCGGAGATCAGTTGCGAATTTTTCTACAAAATGGCTACGCCAGAAACTTTTCTATAAGTTATTCAGCTCCTTATAGCAACAAAAGACTAGACGAAGGTTATTCAATAGGGTTTAATATAATCCAAAATAGAGAGTTCCCGTATAAAACATCTTATAACAATGGATTGTTACTATATAAAAAAAGCAATTTTGAAAAGGATGGGGTTTTAGTCAATGCAACATACATTTCAAGAAAAGGATATTTTAAGAAAAATTATTTTTCTGTTCTATTTAACTATATCAAAGTAAATGATAGTGTCCTAACCAATCAATACAATCCTCATTATTTAAATTCTACGAAATCTATAATTTCCTTCCCAGACCTGATTTATACTTGCTCATACAATAACACAAATAATGTTGATTACCCGCTGAAAGGTAAATCTTACTCATTTTCGATTGTTAAGAGAGGACTAGGTATCAGCGGGGGCGTTAATATGCTTGCATTGGATGCAACCTTTAAAAAATACTTTACACTCAGAAATCACTTTTATACTAACATTCAATTATTTACAAAAATAAAACTTCCTTTTAAGCAGCCTTATATCAATCAACGTTCTTTGGGTTACTCTAATTTTTATTTAAGAGGATTAGAGTATTATGTGATTGATGGAGTGGCTGCAGCTTTATCAAAATACACAATCAGTAAAAAAATAATTTCATTTAAAATACCTATCCCATTTAATATTAAAGCTGTCCCCTATATTCCCTTTTCATTCTATGCCAAAACTTTTGCAGATGCAGGATTTAGTTATAATAGCAAAGAATTTGATACAAGACTAAACAATATGCTTCTTTATACAGGAGGAATTGGTATTGATATGCTTACCTTATACGATATAAACGTAAATCTTGAATATAGTTTCAATCAATTAAGAGAAAAGGGATTATTTTTACACGTGAAGGGAAGTTTATAATAACCTTGAATTATACATAAAATGAAAATAGCTATTTATAGTCGGGGAATAGAAAATGATCAGCTTAAAGATCTTAGTCTACTTTTAGAAGAATTAGGCAATAATAACATTGAGCCAGTGTTTTATCAAGACTTCTTTAATCAATTTTATTCTGCCATTAACATAGAAACAAAATATTCTACTTTTAATTCTAGTAGCGATTTAGATGAAAGCATTGATTGTATTATTAGTTTGGGTGGCGATGGAACATTGTTAGATACAGTTACGTTGGTAAAAGATTCTGGCATTCCTGTTTTAGGAGTCAATTACGGAAGATTAGGTTTTTTAGCTAATATTGGAAAAGAAGAAATTCAATTGGCTATAAGTGCAATAGCTAAGAGAGAATATGTGTTAGAAAAAAGATCACTCATACATCTTGATGCAAATATTCCTCTATTTGGGGAAACGCCCTACGCATTGAACGAATTTTCATTACACAAGAAAGACAGCTCTCCTATGATTAAGATTCACACTTATCTTAATGGGGAATTTCTAAATACTTATTGGGCAGATGGATTGATTGTAGCAACCCCTACTGGATCTACTGGATACTCACTAAGTTGTAATGGACCAGTCGTATTCCCCGAAAGTAGCAGCTTTGTTATTACACCCGTTTCCCCGCATAATTTAAATGTCCGCCCAATCATAGTCCCAGATAATACCATTATTTCTTTTGAAATTGAAGGGCGTACGGATGGATTTCTATGTACACTTGATAGCAGAAGAGAACTTGTTACCAAAGAAATTCAACTGGCTGTAAAAAAAGAAGCTTTTTCAATCAATCTTATTAGAATGAATGAAAATAATTTTCTTCAAACACTTAGAAATAAGCTTAGCTGGGGATTAGATAAAAGAAATTAATCAGTTTAATTTACTATGACTAATAAATCAAGAAAAATAAGACTGATTTTTATATTCTATTGGTTCTTGCTCACGTACATTATAGCTGCGCTGGTTTGGTGGTACATCGCCCTTTCTTCACAAAACAATCAAATGGCTGAATATAAAATTCATCTATTAAAGGGAACAAATAAAGAATACCATTTACAATACGAAACTATATTAAAAGAAGAAATACGAAAAACTAAGCAATATATAGGCGAGGGCACCATTTTCTTTCTCCTAATTGTAGCAGGGGCTGTTTTTCTTTATAATGCCATTAGAAAACAATTAAAGATAAGTTTGGAACAACAGAATTTTATGATGGCTATCACACATGAATTAAAAACACCCATCGCCATTGCAAAGTTAAATTTAGAAACCTTGCAAAAAAGAAAACTAAATGAAATTCAACAAGAAAGCCTACTGAATAATACCTTACAGGAAGCTAATAGAATGAACACCCTTTGCAACAATTTACTTTTGTCATCACAAATTGAAAGCGACGGATACAGAATTACGAAAGAAAATATTGATTTAAGTAATCTATTAGAAAATTGTATAGCAGATTTTAAAATAAGATATCAAAGCAAAATAATACTGTCAGAAATTGTGCAGGATATTTATGTACTGGGGGACACTTTTATGCTACAAATGGCTATTAGCAATCTTATTGAAAATGCTATTAAATACGCACCAAAAGAAACAGCAATAAAAGCTTCGCTGAAATTAAAAGATAACGATGCTATACTTTCTATCATAGATGAAGGGCAAGGGATACAAGACAATGAAAAGAAAGAGGTCTTTAAAAAGTTTTATCGTTTAGGTACTGATACAACCAAAAAAGCTAGGGGAACAGGCCTAGGATTATATCTTGTTGCAAAAATCGTTTCGGCCCATCATGGACAAGTATCTGTGATTAACAATAACCCCAATGGATCAATATTTGTCATACAATTGAAACAGCTTTCTTAAGATATTATGATAAAGAAAAAATATTCAATCCTTTTAGTAGAAGATGAAGAAAATCTACAAGAAGCACTCAAGCTAAATCTCGAGCTAGAAGACTATGAAGTTAGAAGTAGTTATGATGGTGCAAATGCATTAAAATTAGTGCGTCAAGAACATTTTGATCTTATACTATTAGATGTAATGCTTCCGGAAGTGGATGGAATCACTGTTTGTGAAACAATTAGACTGCAAAACATTGCAATTCCTATTTTGATGCTCAGCGCAAAAAATACAAGTGCCGACAGGGTATTGGGATTAAAAAAAGGAGCCGATGATTATTTAACAAAACCCTTTAATCTAGAAGAATTATTACTGCGTGTCGCAAATTTGATTAAAAAAAATGAACAATTATCTATCAAATCAACTGTTCCAGACTTATACGAATTTGGTAAAAATAAAATTGATTTTAAAGGATTAGAATGCTTCAATAAGAAAGGAGATAAAATAAGCCTTACCAAAAGAGAGGGGATGCTTTTAAAGCTTTTAATAGAAAACAAAAACGAAGTAGTAACAAGAGAAATAATATTACAAAAAGTATGGGGATACAATGTTTACCCTACTACCAGAACAATTGATAATTTCATTTTATCTTTCAGAAGATATTTTGAAGAAGACAGTAAGCATCCTGTTTATTTTCACTCGATAAGAGGTATAGGGTATAAATTTACCAGTTCATAAATTTATACATTACAAATCTCCTAACATCGGACGAATAACAATATCTTCTACCACAGCTTGATCAGAAAGCTGAGTAGCAGAAAAAATCATTTGTGCAATATCAGAAGGCTCCATCATTCTCTTCGATGTATTATCAAAATCACCCCAAGAATTCGTGATAACCGCACCCGGGAAAACACCTGTTACTTTTATGTTGTGTTTCATTAGTTCTAATCGAAGATTTTGATTGAAGCCATTTAAGGCAAACTTACTAATGCCATAACTTCCCCCACCCTCATAGCCCTTTAATGATGCAATAGAGCACATGTTGAAAATGTGTCCGCTGCCATTTTTAATCATACTAGGCAAGATTTTTCTAGTTAAATAATACGCGCTAAAGAGATTTGTATTCAAAGCTTTTTCTAAATTACCTTCCACTTCATCCATGACTTTACCAGGCGAATAAGTCCCTACATTATTGACTACAATATTAGGCACTCCTATTTTCAAACAAAACATTGCAAAATCTTCTACTTGAACCTTTATTGAAAGATCTGCTTGATATGAATGAATAACAACAGAAGGATAAAGATGGCGAATCTCTCCGATGGTTTTTTGAAGCGTGTCGTTGTTTCTTGCACATAAAAAAAGGGTAGCACCTGATTCAGCAAATTTTAATGCAATAGCTTTTCCTATTCCTTTGCTTGCTCCAGTAATAATAACATTCATATAATAAATTTAAAATAGTAATATAAGTATCTTTGGTATTCACTGTAAAGATAATCATCGTTCAATTATAAAATAAACCAATTGGCACGCACATACAAACACCTTTTTTTTGATTTAGATCATACCCTTTGGGATTTTGATTTAAATGCTAAGAATGCAATAACCGACCTTTATAGTGAATTTGACCTGCATACTACGGTAACAGATGACTTTGAGGATTTTTATAGTAAATATATTTTCCATAATAAAATCCTTTGGGAACGCTATCAAAAAGGATTTATTAGCGTTGATGAATTGAAATGGAAAAGAATGTGGCGAACATTGCTAGAATATAAAATAGGCAATGAAACTCTTGCAAAAGCACTAAGTGCTAGGTTTTTAGAAATTCTTCCAACGAAAAAAGAGATGTTCCCCTATACGGTAGAAATACTTAATTATCTAAGTGGGAAAAATTACACGCTACACCTAATCACCAATGGATTTGAAAAAACACAATGGCAGAAATTACGCAATAGCAATATAGATCATTTTTTTACTCACGTGATTACCTCAGAAGCCAGTAATGCAGCTAAACCTGATAAAGAAATTTTTGAATATGCTCTTCAAAAAGCAAATGCTACTATTGTTGATTCAATCATGATAGGTGATAATGTAGAAGCAGATATTCAGGGTGCCATTAATATAGGGATGGACAATATTTTCGTAAACCATATTAGTGCCACTACATCGATCAATCCTACTTATACTATTACCCATTTGAAAGAATTGGAAAATATATTTTAAAAAGAAATAAAAAAAACCTCCCTAAAGTAAGGAGGTTTATAAGTTGGGCTGAAAAGAATTACATTTCTGCAGTCTTTTTATCTTTACTGCAAGCTTTTCCTTTTTGGCAGCAAGATTTTCCTTTAGCACATTTTTTCTTTTTTCCTTTGTCTGTATTAGCAAAAGAAATACCACTTACTAATAAAGCAGCTGTTGCAAATAATAATACTTTTTTCATTGTTAAGATTTTAAATTGATTAATTATAGTGAAATTACGAATAAAAAATTATTAATTAAAAGGGTGATTTGTTAAAGTGACGAAAATCATCCCTAGATATTTGCTATCACAGTTACTCCTCCTTGAACGGTCTCATTCAGCGCCACGTTGATTTTTGTGCCAATGGGCAATAAAAGATCTACTCTACTTCCAAATTTTATAAATCCTAGCTCTTCTCCTTGTTTTACTTGTTGGCCAACCTGCAAATAATTAACAATTCTTTTTGCTACTGCACCTGCAATTTGTTTTACCAATATTTCACTATTGCCTTTTTTAATGACTGCCGAATGTCGCTCGTTTTCTGTGGAAGATTTAGGATTCCATGCTACTAGATATTTTCCTTTATGATATTGATTGTAAATCACTTCGCCACTAATGGGATTTCGATTGACATGCACATTAGCAGGACTCATAAAAATTGAGACCTGCAATCGCTTCCCTTTAAAATATTCGTCATCAATTGTTTCTTCTATTACTACCACCTTCCCATCTGCAGGAGCTATAATGCAATTATCATTGATGGTTAATGCTCTTGAGGGTATCCTAAAAAAGGAAATAATAAAGAAAAGAAATAGGGTCGATATCAGAAGCACTGATAAGCAAAGCCATAAATAATTTCCTTTAAATAGCCATAAAACTAAAATATTAAGCAAGCCAATAAATAATGTGACTGCTGCAATTGTTTTGTATCCTTCGCGATGAATCGTCATGCTGTTAAAATTGAGCGACAAATGTACAAACACAAGCGCATTTAAAAATAAGTATTAGAAATTTAATTTAATATACAACCATACAAATGGAGTGGCCATTAATAAAGAATCGAATCGATCAAGAAACCCTCCATGCCCTGGCATAAAACTACCGCTATCTTTAATATTCGCTAGTCTTTTTAATTTACTTTCAAATAAATCCCCTACTGTTCCAGCAATACCACAAATAGATGCAATGATGACCCAGTGATTCCAGGGAATTGTTTTTGTATAAGAAATAGAAGTTGATAAAAAATAAATAGCTACTACACACAGTATTGCCCCGCCAATAGTACCCTCCCATGTTTTTTTAGGAGAAATACTTGAAAAAGGAGTTTTACCAATAAGCGACCCAACAATGTAAGCCATCGTATCATTAATCCAAATTGAAAAAATAATTACACAAGGTAAAATGGGCGAATAAGAATCAAAAATATTTTCAGATACAATGGATTCATGTAAATAAAAAGATCCATTCATACCTAAATCAATCAATAGCATCAATGGTAAAATGATATAACCAAAAGCCAAAGGAAGAAAGTAATAATATTTGTTTCCATTAATGAGCCTGGCTATTTTACTAAACTCATATATACAACCGAGCATGATAAATGAAAATAATGCCATAAAAGCATATCCATTTATTAATAATCCAAGCAGCATCACTATTGCAAAAACTAAGGCGGTAAGTGATCTCGTTTTTAAAGTTTCAAGATGAATTGTCACAATTAATTTTTATTTAATTAAGCAATCGGATTGCCAATGGTTTCATTCACAAGCAATGCTTGCTCACGTGCATATATTTTCATTTTATTTTCTTCAGAATATCGATGCAAGTATTTAAATAAAATAAACAATGCCCCTAGGGCTAAGAAGCCAACCCACCAATCTACTGTAGGATCTAGCTTACTCATATCAATGGTTTCTTTTTTACCACTTAAAACAAACATTTGTATTACAGCAATGGCATTGTTTAAAAAATGAGCAATGATATTAACCCATATATTTTTAGTTTTAAAATACATCATCCCCAAGACAAACCCCAATATTGCTCTACTTAAAAAAAGATAAATAGACATATGTATAAAACTAAAAAATAAAGAAGTAAAAATAATCGCAAGCAACGGCATCTTCCACCATTTAACCAATAAAGTTTGTAAGGATCCTCTAAAAAAAAGTTCTTCAAACATAGCAGGAAAAAAAGCCATAATAAATAGGGCTAAAATAAATTCGGGCCAGCTTTTTAAATTGCTTAATAATAATACCTGTTCATTATAAGTAGCCTCAAGACTTTTAGCCATACTATCTAATGAAGGCAAATATGCTATCATTTTTTTGGTTAGCTCTTCTAAAGGAAGTGCCATTATATTGGCCATAAAAATGATTAGAAAACCAATGATGATCTGTGGCAGATTAATATATTTATTAAAGCCTAGCCAAAAAGGACTTCTTCCGTTGCATACCCACGAATACAATGCAGCAGGGATAAACATAACACACAACGTTCCTATAACCTGAAGGATGCGTGATATGCCGATGTTTTTAGGGTCATTGAGTGCTTTCATCATTGCTGGTCCTATTTGTGAGAACGACGTTCCAGCAGGAACTATATAAAAACCTATTACTATTTGAATAAAGCCCGTCAACATTAACCCTACTCCCAAAAAAAGTAGCAGTATTCCTAATTGACCAACCCCTGTAAAGCCTTTATTGCTTTTATATTGCATGCGATGAGTATTAATTGTAAATTTGCCCCTGCAATATACTAAAGAATGCTATGGCCAAAATAGGCAATATCGAATTACCTGAATTCCCACTTTTACTAGCTCCTATGGAAGACGTTAGCGATCCTCCATTTAGATCAGTGTGTAAAGACAATGGTGCAGATATCATGTACAGCGAATTCATTAGCAGCGAAGGATTGATTAGAGATGCCATCAAAAGCAAACAGAAATTAGATTTCAGTGAAGAGGAAAGGCCTTTTGGAATTCAAATTTTCGGTGGTGATGAAGAGGCTATGGCAATGAGTGCAAGAATTTGCGAAACCGTTAACCCCGATTTAGTAGACATTAATTTTGGCTGTCCGGTTAAAAAAGTTGTAAGCAAAGGGGCTGGCGCTGGTGTATTAAAAGACATTGATTTAATGATTCGCTTAACGGAAGCCGTAGTAAAAAGCACTACTCTTCCTGTAACAGTAAAAACGAGATTGGGATGGGATGACCAGACAAAAAACATTGAGGAAGTAGCGGAAAGGTTGCAAGATGTAGGCGTTAAAGCACTGTCTATTCATGGAAGAACACGAGCACAATTGTATAAAGGAGAAGCAGACTGGACGCTTATAGGAAAAGTAAAAAACAACCCAAGAATACAAATCCCCATATTTGGAAATGGAGACATCGATAGTGCACAAAAGGCCTTTGAATATAAAAACAGGTATGGTATAGATGGAATCATGATTGGCCGAGCAGCAATAGGATACCCTTGGATATTTAGAGAAATAAAAGCTTACCTAAAAGATAAAACCATTCTTCCTTCTCCTACTCTAGAAGAAAGAATTGCTGTTTGTAAAAAGCATTTGGATAAATCAATTGATTGGAAAGGACCCATTGTTGGAATCAATGAAATGCGAAGGCATTATACAAATTATCTGAAAGGATTGCCTGGTATTAAAGAATTCAGGTACAAGCTTGTTACACTCACTTCTCCTGAATCAATCATTGAAGTATTAGATCAAATCAGCGAACATTATAAGGAATATCAATTTCAACACACTCCGATTGAAATTATAGATTATCATCAGAAGTGCCCGTTGTAAATATTTGATAGAATGAATAAGCTGTTCACTATTCCACACCAAGGGCTTTTTTCATTTCACTTCCCAATGGCGGTACCGATGAATCGAAAAAATGAGTGAGGACACCCTTTTCATTGATAATATATTTACAAAAATTCCAGGTCGGTGATTGGTTATTCCATCCATTTAGGTTCTTATCGCTAAGCCATTGATAGATTTCTTGTTGATTATTACTCTTAGCTACAATACCCTTTGTAGCCAATGGAAAAGTAACTCCGTAATTTTTTTTACAAAATGACGCAATGGCTTCATTGCTTCCTTTTTCCTGTTGTTGAAAATCATTTGCAGGAAATCCAATCACAATAATCTTGTCATTATATTGCTGATATAATTTCTGTAAGTCTTCGTATTGAGCCGTAAACCCACAATCAGAGGCCGTATTGACTAACACCACTTTTTTACCCTTGGTAGAAGACATTTTAAAATCAGTACTATCATTTAGTTTGATCTCTAATGAGTAGAAGTCAACCAATGGTTGTACCTGTGCTGTGTTTGCTGCTGATTTCTTTTTTCCTACTTTCATGATGATAGGATAAAAAGCTTTTAATATTTTTTGTCTAGTTGTCATTTGTTTTGAATTTTTATTAGCAATGGCTACATATACAACAGCGCCTGATAAGAGAATGCATAACACAATAATTGTTTTCATTTTCGAATTGTATTTTAATGAACTCATGTTAACGAATAAATTTTTTAAACAA
Source organism: Chitinophagaceae bacterium (assembly GCA_947447485.1). GTDB lineage: Bacteria > Bacteroidota > Bacteroidia > Chitinophagales > Chitinophagaceae > Ferruginibacter. The sequence goes on along the minus strand of CANFJP010000001.1, from coordinate 43,164 downwards.
GCCTAGTTTCCCTTTGAAAGGAGGGTATTTCATTGAAGGATCAAACCAAGTAGGTGTTTTAAGAATTGATTTTTTATGACTGAAGGTATCAAAACTAAACTTTCCTTGATATTGTCCTATTCCACTGAATCCTCTTCCTCCAAATGGTAAATTATGATTGGTAAGGTGCCAACTTGCATTATTGATACACCCACCACCGAACGACACTTGCTCCATCCATTCGGATTCATTTTTTTGGGAGGAGGTAAACACATACAAAGCCAAAGGGTTTTTATTTTTTGAAATAATTTCCACCGCCTCTGCGTGATTTTTAAAAGTTAGGATAGGAAGAATTGGACCAAATATCTCTTCCTTCATTATAGCACTTTCAATATTTATATTGTCCATTAAGGTGGGCTCAATAAACAAGTTTTCTCTATTGCTTTTACCTCCATAAACAATAGTGCCATCGTTTAAATATTTAATAATTCTATCAAACTGTTTTTCGTTGATTATTTTTCCATAATGCTCAACAGAAGATGCTTCATCTGTAAAGAATTTTTTAATCGTGGTAATGAGCGCTTCAACCAGTTGCGCTTTAATAGAATGATGCACTAATAGATAATCTGGAGCAACACACATTTGTCCAACGTTAGAAAATTTAGTTACTACAATTCTTTTTGCAGCCACCGTTATGTCTGCATCAGATTCAATAATACAAGGACTTTTCCCTCCAAGTTCTAAGGTTACTGGAACTAGATTTTGGGCGGCTAATTGATATACTGCTTTTCCAATAGCGGTGCTTCCTGTAAACAATACATGGTCAAACACAAAGCCATTCATCATCTCGGGCACCACTACCGCACCGTCACCCTCTACAAAACGAATGTATTTTTTATCGAATACTTCCTCCATCATTTTTTTCATCAATGCACTTGTAGCAGGCGCATACTCAGATGACTTTAATACGATACAATTTCCTGCTGCTATTGCCCCTAAAGCAGGTTTTAATAATAATTGAAAGGGATAATTCCAAGGACTAATAATCAATACAACTCCCAACGGTTCGCTCAAAATACGACTCGAAGAAGGAAAATTTAATAAGTTGGTTTTTACTTTTTTAGGCTTCATCCAATCAGACAATTGCTTGATTGCATGATTGATTTCAGTTAGCAAAATGCCGTTTTCGGTTACCCAACATTCCTCCGGACTTTTCTTTAAATCAATATAGAGTGCCTGATAGATGGCTTGCTCATATTTTTCTGTTACCGCTTTGAGTTTTAATAACTGCTGCTTTCTAAATTCATAGGATTTGGTAGCACCGCTTTCATAAAAGTGCCTCATTTCATTTAATTCATTAACCGATTCCATTGTTGTAAATTTGTTTTAAAGTTAAGTAACAATTGATGAGTGATGAACAATATATGAAGCTTGCGCTGGCAGAAGCACAGAAAGCCTTCAACAAAGAGGAAGTGCCGGTAGGGGCAATAGTAGTCATGAATAATACCATTATTGCAAAAGCATATAATCAGGTAGAATTGCTTAATGATAGTACAGCCCATGCAGAAATAATGGCACTCACTACAGCCTACCAATTTCTAGGAAGTAAATATTTACCCGAAGCAACCCTGTATGTAACATTGGAGCCTTGTTTAATGTGTACAGGAGCCTTGTACTGGAGTAAAATTAACAGAATTGTATTTGGTGCTTACGATGAAAAAAATAGCTACAGAAGAGCTACTGGCACTAATAATCCCTTTCATCCAAAAACAGAGATTATTGGCGGAGTGTTAGAAGAAGAATGCAGTTTACTAATGAAGGAATTTTTTAAAAAGTTGAGATCTAATTGATAATAATCATATGCTTGAAATCAATAAGACATTACCTTCGCAGAAATATATTTTTTAAATCAAACATATCATTATGGCATTTACTTTAGGAGCACTACCCTACGCACATGAAGCGCTAGAACCACATATCGATTCGCAAACCATGCAGATTCATCATGGCAAGCATCATCAAGCATATGTAGACAATTTAAATAAAGCAATCGCTGGTACTGAACATGAAAATAAGACGATTGAAGAATTGGTAAAACATGCAGGAAGCATCAGTGTAGCTGTTAGAAATAATGGCGGCGGTCATTGGAATCATACTTTCTTTTGGGCAAGTATGTCGCCTAGTGCCGGTGGTGCACCTACCGGAAAAATTGCAGAGGCTATCAATGCTGCTTTTGGATCATTTGATGCATTTAAAGAAAAATTCAATCAAGCTGGAATGACAAGATTTGGAAGTGGGTGGGCATGGTTAATTGTAAAAGACGGTAAATTAGAAATTAGCTCTACTCCTAATCAAGACAATCCATTAATGGATGTAACAGAAGTAAAGGGAACGCCGATCTTAGGTGCTGATGTGTGGGAACATGCTTATTATTTAAAATACCAAAACAGGCGTGCAGATTATTTAGCTGCCTTTTGGAATGTAGTTAATTGGAAAGTAGTAGAAGAAAGAATGATTGCTGCGTTGTAATTAAAACGAACTTATAAAATGAAAGCTGCTCTTTTGGGCAGCTTTTTTATTGAATATTATTTAAGGAACAGGGTCGTATCCCTGACCTCCCCAAGGATGACAGCTACTGATTCGCTTAATTGTAAGCCAGCCGCCTTTGATAGGGCCATATTTTTTAAACGCTTCTACTCCATAATGTGAGCAGGTAGGCGTATACCTACATTTTGGGCCAATAATAGGTGACAATATTAATTGATAGCACTTAATTAAAAACACAAACGGAAGGCTCAATATTTTATTGATTGTTTTCATCAGTGAGTAGAATTAATTTTTTTAACAACTTGCCACAAGCATCTGAAACCAATTGATAGTGGGGAAGTTCATTTCCTATAAAAATAAAAAATACAGAGAGTTGTTTGTCTTTTTGAATAAGGTGAGATGACAATTCGTTTTTCTGTAACCTGTAAGATTCTCTGATGAGTCTTTTAATCCGATTTCTATCCACTGCTTTTTTAAAATGACGAGCACTCACCGAAACGGCAGCTTGCAGACTCGATGGCGGAGCCCCGGTCATCCAGATTGCTTTTAAGGGGAAAACAGTTATTTGTTTGCCTTCTTCAAAAAGTTGCTGAATAACTTTTCTGCTTTTTAGCTTATCCTCTTTTCCTAAAAAATATCGTTGCTGTATTTTCAATATTGACAAGTTAATGAATTCGTTGCATTAAAAAAGCCTCTGCAAGAGCAAAGGCTATATAATGATATTCAAGAATTGAATCTATTTTTTTGAACCGTGCTCATCAGAAACAGTCAATTTATGACGTCCTTTTGATCTGCGGCTAGCCAAAACTTTACGGCCATTTGCATCTTGCATACGTGCACGAAATCCATGTACAGATTTTCTACGGCGAGTATGGGGTTGGTATGTTCTTTTTTTACCTGGCATTGTTGTTTATTTTTTCCTTTTACAAATGTTGTTAAGTTGTTTTCATCGGCCAGGCACCATCCCGGCTTCTTGTGAAAGGACGGCAAAGGTATGGTTTTCAAGATAAATTATGAAACGAAATGGAAGAAAATCGCCCAAAGGGGTATTTTTAAGTAAAAAAAGGGGCTTTTAAGGCAAAATAACTTGATTGGCAGCTATTTGTTCTCCATAAAAAAGACTCGCATGATTGTTGAAATCTGTAGAATCTCCTGTCGTAAAGAAAGTCCTAGACCCATTTTTACTACAGTTGAGCTCTATTTGAGGATGTCGGGTCAAATACGCTTGCAAGCTATTGGCTATAATTTTGCCTTGAGAAACGATTGAAATATTTTTAGGGGTATACTGTTGGATGGTATTTAATAGCAATGGATAGTGGGTACATCCTAGCAAAATGGTATCAATATTATTGTCTTTTTTAAGTAATTGATCAATGTGCATTTTCACATAATGATCTGCTTCAGCTGAGGCACATTGATTGTTTTCAACCAAAGAAACCCATTCTGGACAAGCCTCTTGAGTTATTGTAATGTGTGGGAAAAATTTATCTATTTCAATTACATAAGAATTAGATTGAACAGTTCCTGTAGTCCCCAAAACTCCCACATGTTTTGACTTACTGAATGTTCCAATAACTTCTGAAGTAGGCCTGATGACACCTAATACTCTTTTATTGATATCTATATTGGGTAAATCATTTTGCTGAATGGTACGCAATGCTTTTGCAGATGCGGTGTTGCATGCGAGTATAACCAACGAACAGCCTTGATTGAAAAACCACTTTACCGATTGTAATGTATACTCATACACCGTTTCAAAATCCTTGATACCATATGGCGCACGTGCGTTGTCTCCCAAATACAAATAATCGTATTGAGGAAGCGTCTCCACGATTTCCTTTAAAATGGTGAGACCGCCATACCCGCTATCAAAAATGCCAATAGGTTGTTTGATCATTATTCAAAAATAATAAAGCCACCTCGTATTCAGTGAGGTGGCTTCTATGTTTTATTAATTCAATATTAAGGTTTTTTAGCTGGTGCTTCTTTAATGCCTAATTTCTTTTTTACTAAAGCTAGCACATCATCTCCTGGAGGTCCAACAATTACAGAGTTTATATCAAGGATATAACTATATCCATTCTCTGAAGACACAGCCCTGATAGCGTCCAATGCTTTTGTACGCAATGGAGCAATTTTTTTCTGAGTCTCTTGTTGATACATCTCTTGAGCTTGTTGATTCCAATTTTGAGCACGTTGATATAAAGCAATTAATTCATTCCTTTTAATTTCTTTCATACTAGGAGATAATTTTACAGAATCTCTAACAAAAAGGCTGTCTTTATCATTAAGTTCTTTCATCATGTCCTGCCCCTGTTGAGCCAAAGAAGTTTGATACTCTTTTAGTTCAGCATCAGCTTTTTGAGCTTCTGGCATCGCTCCAATTAATTCATCGGTACTAATATATCCGATTTTACTTTGTGCAACCACTCCCTTGTTTTGTGCAGATGCCCCGAAAATACTCAAAGCCATTGCAGCTAATACGACTAGTTTTTTCATGTGTTATTTTTTTGTTTTTTAGATTGTATCACATACCCTATCAAAGATATGTTATGTGTTTGTTTTGCTTGTTATATAAAATTGTATTGTCAATGAATCATTTCAAAAATATGAAACTACTTATAAAGCTATTTTACCCCGATACTTTTTAAAATTTCTTCGCTTTTGTCTAATTTAGGGTCGGCAAATATAACGGTAATTCCTGCACTTTTATCTAGGATGAAATCATATTGCTTCTCCACCGCTAGCTTTTGAACTGCATTGTAAACCTTATCTTGAAGCGGCTTAATGAATTCTTGTCTTTTTTTAAACAAATCCCCTTCAAATCCGTAGCGTTTGCGTTGTAAGTCTTGAAGCTCTTTTTGTTTATTAAAAATCTCGTCTTCTCTTTTCTTTTTTAGATTATCTGGAAGCATTACTTGTTCGGCTTCAAATTCTTTGTTCATCTTATCAATAGCGACTTGCTTTTGATCTATTTCTTGTTGCCAAAGCTCGCTAAGTTGATCTAATTTTTGTTGTGCAGTTTTATACTCCGGAATTTTTTCCAAGATGTATTTTGAATCTATGACTGCATACCTTTGAGCATGAGCAGTAAATGAAAATAAAAGCAATGCGAAAGCTGGAATTATAAATCTTTTCATTGGTTGCTTTTTAATGCTTAATATAGTTAACTCTTTTAATTTAAATAATTATTCTGCTTCTTGTCCAAGCATAAAAGTAAATTTCGCAGCGCCCTTGATTCCCGTTGTTTGATTGTACCTATCAATACCAACTCCATAATCAAATCCAAGTAATCCAAACATTGGAAGGAAGAAACGCATTCCCACACCCACTGATCTGCGTAATTTAAATGGATTGTAATCCTTGAATTGATACCAGCCATTGGCTGCTTCAAAGAATGTTAGACCATAAATAGTACTGCTTGCACTCGTACTGAAAGGATAGCGCAATTCTACGGTATACTTATTAAAAATTGTAAAATACTGAGCAGGAGTGCCGCCATCAGGATTTATTTTAGGATTAGAGTTGCTGTATACAGGATAGCCTCTATGTGCAATGATATCGTATCCAAGCAATGCATAAGTATTGCTCAATCCAGCATCTCCTAACTGAAACCGTTCGAAAGGCGAAATATCCAAATTGGAATTGTATTTTCCAATAAAGCCATATTTTGCTGAAGCTTTTAAAATAAATTGTTTGTTTTTATCCGCTCCTCTTGCTCTGCCTATTGGGGTATACCAATCACCGCTGAAACGCCATTTGTGAAATTCAGGAAGTTCATACTTGTTTTTTGTATTAGATGAAATTCCTAGCAAAGAATAAGGAAGGGTAAATTGACCACTCAATAAAAAATTAGATCCACTTGTAGGGAAAATAGGATTAGGACCAGCAGAGTTTCGAAGCAATGAAATTTTCATACTAATATTTGTTGAAACTCCATTACTAAGCCCGCTAAAAATGTTGCTATAATTTCTTAATTTATACTGTTGAAAGTTTAGAGCATATACCAAATTAAAATAATCATCTGGCCATTTCAATTGCTTTCCTAAAGAAAGACCAAAGCCAACTGTTTTAACATAAGATGTATCTCCACAAGATTTGCAATACCCACCATAAGCATTAATTGCATTGGCATATTTTGTATTAAAATAACTTATAGAAAACGAGTTTCTCTTTTTCCCTCCAAGCCATGGCTCAGTAAATGAAAAATTATAAGACCTATATGCACGTCCGTTAGATTGCGCTCGTAAGCTAAGCCGTTGACCATCGCCAGAAGGCAAAGGATCCCAAGTAGACTTAGTTCCAATGTTCTTAATAGAAAAATTATTAAAGGTAACTCCAAGCGTTCCAGTAAGACCTATACCGCCACCAAAACCAGCAGATAACTCTAGCTGATCAGAGGACTTCTCTTCTACTTCCCAATTAATATCAACCGTTCCATTATCAGAATTAGGGACTACATTAGGGCTTATTTTTTCAGGATTAAAAAATCCTAGCTGAGACAATTCTCTTTGTGTACGAATAATATCTGCACGACTAAATTTTTGACCTGGTACCGTACGCATTTCACGCAATACTACATAATCCTTTGTTTTATCATTCCCCGTAACCGTTATCTTACCGTAAGTTGCCTGTGGGCCTTCAGTCATTCTGATTTCAAAATCAATTGTATCGTTATATACAGCCGTCTCAATAGGATCTAATCTAAAAAACAAATACCCGTCATCTTGATATAAACTACTAATATCGCCTCCTTCTTGAGAAAGCTGTTTCCCCAAGCGTTTATTTAATAATTCAAGATTATAGATATCTCCTTTGTTTATTCCCAAAAGAATATTTAAAATAGAATCTGAATATTTAGTATTCCCTCTCCAAGTTAGGTCACCAAAATAATACTTACGCCCTTCATTTACTTTGATGTCAATGTCAAGATTCCCTTTGGTGTTTACAACCTGAGTATCTGCAACAATTGCCGCATCTCTTAATCCTTGAGAATTATAATATTCAAGCACCTTCTCTTTGTCTTCACTGTATTTTGTTTCGCTAAACTTAGAACCACTAAACCCTTTTACCCTAATATAAGGATCAATATATTCTTTGGTTTTTGTAAAAGATAAAAAACCTAATTCGTTTAGATATTGTTTTCTTGTAATTCCTTTTGACGTATCTCCGTATGGGCTAGCTGGCGTATTAGGATACAACGAAACTCTTGTCATTTCCTTGGTACCCTTCATTTGTTTTTTAAGTTTCAAATCACGCACTATTTCATTTCCAGTAAAATTGATAGAATTAATTTTTACTTTATTTCCTTTGTTAATAGTGAATGTTAGTGAAGTCCCATTTGCAATACCCGATACAGCATTTTCTGCTAATGCAATATTGACATTTCTATACCCTTTTTCGTAGAAGAATTTACGGATTACCTCAACAGCACTTAATTTCATATTTTCAGTAAGCACCCTGTCTTTGGCTAATCCAATTTTTGTTTCCAAATCATCTTTTTCTCCTTTCTTAATGCCAATAAAATTATAGTCAATTAATCTTGGACGTTCTTTTATTTCTAGCTCTAAGAAAATAGTAGACTCTTCTAGTTTAACAATATAAATATCAACACTAGACACAAGGCTTTGCTTCCATAGTTTAGCGATGGCTTTACCAAATACATCTGAGCCTGGCAACTGAACTTTATCTCCAACGGCCAATCCAGATATAGAAATAATTAAATTTGGATCAAACGCATTCGTTCCTTTTACTGTAATTCCACCAATCGTGTAATTTTTGGGGTACTTAGAATTCAATAGTTCTTGCAAAGCAGGGTTTACAGATACAGGCAATGTATCTATTTGAGCCAATAAATACTGACTTGTCAAGAGTAAACAGGTAATAAGTAAAAGTTTCGGGGAATTCCTACGCATCAATTGGTATTTTACGATGGGCAAATTAAGCCCATTAATGAAAACTATTTGTTAAATGAAGGCTTCCATTGATTCATCTATGAATAAATAGCGGCCTGTTGATTGATTTATTGTATCTGAATAATAGGCATTACCCCATTATTACTAGTTTATTTTTTTAATTGATCTCCTGTTTTACCAAATCTTCTCTCTCTCTGTTGAAAATCTACAATTGCTTCATACAAATTCTCTTTTCTAAAATCGGGCCAAAGTGTACTAGTAAAATATAATTCAGCGTAAGCAAGCTGATATAATAAGAAATTACTAATTCTATATTCCCCACTAGTCCGTATCATCAATTCTGGATCAGGAAATGAGGCCGTTGTTAAATATTGTTGAAACGTATCTTGAGTAATATTTTTCGATTCTAGCCTTCCTTCCTCCACTGCTGAGGCGATTGACTTTACTGCATTGACGATTTCCCATCTGCTGCTGTAACTAAGTGCCATAACAAGATTAAGCCCTTGATTGTCTTTTGTTTCATTGATTGCTTCTGCTAATTCTTTCTTTGCGTTTGCTGGCAACATACTTGCGTCACCAATTACATGCAGTCTAATTTTATTTTTATTAAGGGTTGGAACTTCTTTTCGAATGGTGTCAACCAATAATTCCATTAACCCAGCAACTTCCTCCTCTGGTCTATCCCAGTTTTCTGTACTGAAAGCATACAGCGTTAAATATTCAATCCCTAATTCAGCGGCACCTTCTACAATATCTCTAACACTTTCTACTCCATGAAGATGTCCAAAAAGGCGATCTTGTCCCTTTTCTTTTGCCCATCGCCCGTTGCCATCCATTATAATGGCAATATGCTTTGGAAGATGCTCCACCTGAATTGCGTTTCTAACACTCATACAATCACTCTATTTGACCTATTCAATAGGGCAGCAAAAGTAACCAATATTTAAGAGAATCCCTTCAAATAGCATCAATCTTTGAAGGAGGGAAATTTATTTTACTATGCAGCTATTGTAAATAAAAAGCCGATACAATGCGTATCGGCTTAAGATTATAATATGATGATATACAATTAGTTGACTGTTGGGCAACGATAACTTCCAATATTAAAGGATACGCCAATTTCAGCAACAACAAACTGATCTTTTTGTTTGCTCCAGCCTCTTTGTCTGCCTGGTGTATTGCTAAGTGGGTTATTGGGATCTATTTCATAAGATCGGTCCTGCATTAAATAGGCAAGCGAATATCCTGATGGCACATCCGGAAAATAAGGATTCTTTGGGGCGTACGTGGTGCTTACGTCATCTAAATAATCTGTTGTAGTAAAATGTTGGGTTACTTCAAAAGAAATATTCATTTTTTGGTTAATGCTGTACTTCACTCCCACTCCAAAAGGGATGCTAAAGGCAGTTGTTCCGTAAGGTTTTCTTCCTAGGTAGCCTCCATTTTGGCCTTCTGTTCCAAGCGGACGAAGAAAAACTTTGGTGCCACGATAATAAGCGTATGGATCATAACTAAACACGCCAACTCCTAAAGTAACATAGGGCGTAAAGTTATAGGCAGCATCTCCTGGTATATATTTAAAGAAGTTAAAATCACCTTGCAGGGCGAATTCATATACATTAGAATTGAAACTAAGGTTTCTAGTTTTTTGATAAGTGTTCTTGCTGTATGTGTCGCTGTAACCTAATTGAGTAAATCTTCCAGCAGCTCTAACGCCTATGTAATTACCAAACTGTTTCCTGAAAAACACTCCTACAGAGGGTTTGGGCTGATTTAATCCAAGCTTAGTATTTAAGTCGCCAAAATAATGAGCTACTCCAACCGTTACACCAAATTCACCATCATGAAAATAACCATTCGATTGAGCAAAAGAATTTCCACTAAGTAGTGATGCTAAAAAAATAATAATAATTCGATTCACTTTGATAAGTTTTATTAGATTCTGTTTAATAGAGTGTAAATATATGCCAACCTACATTAATTGATAATACTAAAGTAAGAAATTAGAAAATAGCAATATAATTAACAGAGGTTTAAGGAATTAAAAATGTTCAATTTGCTTTTACCACACGCATTCCTGCGCTCATCATATGCAAAAGTGGATCATCTCTCATGATATTAGTCAAGCTAAAACGATAATCCCCTTTTTTACTGAACTTATAATAACCAAAAGGTTTTCTTACTTCCCAAATATCATTCATTCCACTCCCTTCCCAACCATTTGCATCATCGCCCAGTGAAAGATTGACCTTTTGATAATGCATAGAATCTCCGGGCTGTTGAATCCCCGCGAGCAGCCAAATATTATTGTATTTATAGGCATCCGTATGGCGCAATACAATGTATATATTATATACCGAAGAGGTATCTGATATATTAAAAACACCTTTTGCCGTATCGATGCTTCTCCATTCGTGTTTTACAAAGGGGGTGTTTTTTTCAAATACTTCCACTTGGCCGCAAGAAGAACATCCAATAGTATATAAAAACGCCAACACCATTAAATACGAATGATTTTTTATAAGACCTTTCATTGTTTGTCAGAAAAATTTAAAAACTTATAATACGTTTAAGATTTGTTCTTTTGCTTTTTCAAGTTCATCTTTCATTTTCACAACACATTTTTGAATATCAGCATCATAGGCTTTACTGCCAGTAGTATTGATTTCTCTTCCAATCTCTTGAAGAAGAAAAGAAAGCTTTTTCCCTTTACTTATATCCGTTCCATGAATGATATCATTAAAATATTCGCAATGCTGACGCAATCGAATCTGCTCTTCATGAATATCAATTTTTTCCATGTAATAAATTAATTCTTGTTCCATTCTGTTGTTATCTATATTGTCTTTCCCTACATGTTCGTTTAATAGTTTATTGATTTCATCTTTAATTCTAACTTTTCTATTGGGCTCTAAAACCAAAATAGCCTCTTCTTGGGTTTTAATATTATCAATCCTACTTAAGAGATCTTTTTGTAAAGAAGCTCCTTCTTCTTCGCGATGATTATTTAACTCACTTAAAGCACTGATAAGCACTTTTTTGAAATCATTGAAATCGCCCTCATTTATAATTTCGTTACTTGGACTAACCACTTCTGGGAGTCTTAAAAGTGAGCTTAACACCGCATTGGTGTCTATTTGTAGTTCAGCTGCCAGGTCTTTGATTTGGGCATAATAGGCCTTTATCAGGTCTGTATTGATGATTACGGGCCTTGATGCACCATTTTGCTTGATACTGACATAACAATCCACCGTTCCTCTTACCAGCTGCTCTTGTAATATGTTTCGAATGTCAAATTCATATGGCTTAAGCAATGGAGGCAATTTGAGTTGTAATTCAAATTGTTTTCCGTTTAATGCTTTTACTTCAACTAAGAAAGTTTTTTCACCTATTGTTTTTTCTGACCTTCCAAAACCAGTCATTGATTTAAGCATATGTGTTTATTTTAACTGCAATGTAATTATTTATTACGTTGAATGAGAAGGAATATGCTGAATGAGTGTTACTTATTTTAATTTATTTTAAATGCATCCAATGATTCTATTCAGTAAAAATAGAATGAGTTGATTGCATTAAAAAAGCCCAACATTTTTGTGCTGGGCTTTAATATATAGGTGGGTTAGTAAGTACAGGGACCAAATCCCTTACACAATATTAAAAATAATTTTTACCAATAAGAAAAAAAATGGCAACTATTTTATTAACATTTTTATTTTACTTGTGGATAAGCGAATGCGTGCAATCAAAAAAATCTATGCCGTCATACAACAAAATGTTGTGTTACTTTTTATTAATAAAAAATACAATCAGATGAAAGCATTGAAAATGTTGATGTTCAAGAGAATTAAATTATTGAATACAATTCTACGTTGCTACATTTACTCTACTAAAAAAATAAAATCAATGTAAAATTTGGCTAATAAAAACCCTATAAAAATATTTTAATAAAAACTTGACTTTTTCATTAAAAAAGTGATTTTTAAAGGAAATCTATCATAAAATGAAACGATAGTATCTTTGTACAAACAGAAATACAATCATTATGCAATTCCCTTCTCCTGTATCAACTCAATGGATCGCCTCTTTTATTGATGCGAAAATAATAGGAAACAACACAAGCAATGCAACGGGTATCAACGAAATTCATAAAGTTGAAACGGGAGATCTTGTTTTTGTTGATCATCCAAAATATTATGATACCTGTATCAATAGTGCGGCTACTTTTATTATTATTAATAAAGAACTAGAAGCGCCGGAAGGAAAAACATTGCTTGTTGTAGAAAATCCTTTTGAAGCATATTGTAAAATTGTGAACCATTTTAGACCATTTGAAGCAGCAGATAAAATGATTAGCAACACGGTTGTTATTGGAAAAGATAGCATCGTTTACCCTGCTGTTTTTATTGGGCATCATGTTACTATTGGGAAAAATTGTACTATTTACCCCCATGTGACCATTTTAGACCACTGTATACTAGGTGACAACGTGATTATTCAATCGGGTAGCATAATTGGTAGCAACGCCTTTTATTATAATACAAAAAAAGACAGAGAGGTTTGGTATAAAAAAATGCCTGATTGTGGTAGAGTGATTATTGAAGATGATGTTGAAATTGGAGCAAGCTGCACCATCGATCGAGGAGTAAGTCATGACACCATTATAGGGAAAGGAAGCAAACTCGACAATATGATTCATATAGGACACGATACAGTCATTGGAAAAAATTGTTTGATTGCAGCCCAGGTTGGAATTGCAGGGGCAACTACATTAGAGGAAGGGGTAACATTATGGGGACAGGTTGGCGTAAATAAAACGCTTACCATTGGAGCAAATGCAGTAGTATTTGCACAAAGTGGCGTTCCAGGAAATCTTGAAGGAAACAAAGTATATTTTGGTACGCCCGCAGTAGAAGCAAGAGAAAAACAAAAAGAATTGGTTTGGATTAAAAGAATACCCGAATTATGGGATAAGGTAATGGGAAAATAATACTACACAATCATTTTTTCTTTAAGCACTGCGCAAGTGTACTCAATTGTTTCTTTTAAAGGGGTATACTCGAAGCCCGGTAAATGTTGTTTCAATTTTGCATTATCGAAATGCACTTTAGCAAAAGCAGTTGCAGCAGTTTCTTTGGTAATCAATGGCTCTCTTCCTGAAAATATATTTTTAAGTTTCTCTATTCTCCAAACAACACTAGCAATCAAAGGAGTTACTTTATTTCCTGGTCTTTTTTTCTTAAACGCATCTGCAATCAAATTGAATACCTCTTTATAGGTTGTATTTTCAGCACTAATAATAAATCGTTCCGCTGTAATAGGTGATTCCTTTAACAAGATCATCGCCTTACAAACATCTCTTACATCAACAAATCCGGTAGTGCCTTCTGAAAACCAATTAAACCCATCATAAATATTTTTAAATATTGCAGTAGATCCTTCTTTCCAATTACCCGGACCAAGTATGATTGTAGGGTTTACAATAACAGCATCTAACCCCTCTGCCACGCCTCTCCACACTTCTAATTCGCCAAGATATTTACTATGTCCGTATACACTATTATTGGTTTCGGTCGTCCATTGACTCTTTTCATTAATGGGCTCATGTTCTTTAAGTCGGCCAAGTGCAGCAACTGAACTTACATGAACCATTTTTTTAACGCCTGCTTGTAATGCTGCGTTTACAACATTGGCTGTTGCGTCCACATTTACTTTATATAATACATTTTTTTTGTTAGGCGAAAAGCTCACCATTCCTGCACAGTGATATACCACTGATACGCCTTCCATTATTTCTTCTAGCGCAACCACATCTAGTAAATCACAATGAACAACTTGAAGGAGATTATGATTAGCTATTTTAATGGGTGTTTTATTGTATACAGCTTTTACTTTTACTCCCTTTGCGAGTAATTGATTTACCAATTCTATTCCCAATAGCCCAGCAGCGCCTGTTACCAAAGATACTTCCTCTATTATTCCTGGCTCTGTTTGTGCTAGATTCATGTTGTTATTTTGAATAATCATAAAATCCTTTCCCGGATTTTCTGCCAAGATTGTTTTCCTGTACTTTTTTGATTTGTAAAGGAGAGGGTTGAAATCGGGGAGCTTTTTCAAAAGCAGCATACAATGATTCGGATACAGCAAGATTGATATCCATCCCAATTAAATCCATTAATTTAAATGGTCCCATTTTAAAGCCAGTTGCTTCCATCAATTCATCTACGGTTTCAATGGTAGCAATATTATTTTCAACAAGTTTCATTGCCTCAAGATAATAATGACGAGCAACTCTGTTTACAATAAAGCCAGGAGCATCTATACAAAGCACCGGCGTCTTTTTTAATTGATGGCACACTTGCATTAAATCAGCTACCACGCCATCGCTGGTATGTTCCGCTTTAACTACCTCAACCAATTTCATTATTTGAGCAGGGTTAAAAAAATGCATACCTGCCACTCTTTCGGGATGTGCGATTTGCTTTTGCAATGCAGAAATAGATAAGGAGGAAGTGTTGCTTGCAAAAATTGTTTGATCAGCATTTATAGAAGCCAATTGATTGAAAAGAGAAATCTTTGCATCTGCCTTTTCTATTATTGCTTCTATTATTAAGGAAGCCTTACATTCTGCAATAGTGGAAGAAAATAAAATATTTTTTAAAATAGACTCCTTCGCTTCTGAAGAGATTTTATTTTTGTCAACAAGCGAGTCTACATTTTTATTGATTGAAATTGCTGCGTTGGCTAGTACCTGCTCATTTGTATCAAACAAAATAACCTTGTACCCGTTTTGTGCAGCAGAAAGAGCAATGCCGCTTCCCATTGTTCCTGCACCGGCAACGCAAATATTTTCTACCATAATAACATCATTTAAACAACCCTATACTGCGTTGGTAAATTGTTTTAAAAATCGCACATCATTCTCACTAAATAATCTAAGGTCTTTCACTTGATAAGTAAGCATGGTAATGCGTTCTACTCCCATTCCAAAGGCAAAGCCAGTATACTTTTTACTGTCAATTCCACAATTATCTAATACTTGCGGATGCACCATACCACAACCAAGAATTTCAACCCATCCTGTTTTTTTACAAACATTGCAACCCTCTCCATTACAAATCAAACAGCTAATATCCATTTCAGCACTTGGTTCCGTAAAAGGAAAATAAGAAGGCCTGAATCGCACTTTCACATCATTGCCAAACATTTCCTGTACAAAAAAATACAGGGTTTGTTTTAAATCAGCAAAAGAAACATTTTCAGCAATGTATAACCCTTCTACTTGATTGAAAAAACAATGCGCTCTTGCACTGATGGTTTCGTTTCTATATACTCTACCCGGACAAATAATACGCAAGGGCAAATTGCCTTTTTCCATTTCTCTAATTTGTACACTGCTTGTATGTGTACGCAGCAGCCAATCAGGGTTCTGGCTAATATAGAAAGTATCCTGCATGTCTCTAGCAGGATGATTTTCAGGAAGATTAAGGGCTGTAAAATTATGCCAATCGTCTTCTATCTCAGGACCCTCCGCAATTGAAAAACCTAGTCTTTGAAAGATAGAAACAATTTTATTATGCACGATACTAATAGGATGACGAGAGCCCAAGGGAAGCGACTCGCCTGGCAGCGTTACATCTATTAAGGCACTCAATTTTTTATTCGTGAAACCAATACCCTGCAACGATTCCTCATAAAAGGATTCTGTAAAGATTTTAAATTCATTTAATAATTGTCCGGCTTCTTTCTTTTGATCTGCCGGTACGTTTTTCATTTCCCCCATAATCAGCTTCAACAACCCCTTTGTGCCCAAGTATTTTATCCTAAAAGCCTCTAGATCCTCTTTATTATTTAGAGTAAGAGCCAATATCTCCTTTTTGTGTTGTTCAATTTGTTTAACTAATTGGTCCATGCATCAAAGGTAATACGCAAAAGCTAATAATAATACCTTGTAGCTTGAGTAATTAAAAAAAAGAATAACTTTATTGAATAAAACCATTCAACTATGTCACTATTTAAATCTGGCAATCCAACACTTTCTGAAAATAAATTCAGAGATACAGTAATCGCAAACTCTGTTTCACAAGAAGACAGTATGAGCATCAACGGAACCTTACA
Organism: Chitinophagaceae bacterium; assembly: GCA_947447485.1. Taxonomy (GTDB): domain Bacteria; phylum Bacteroidota; class Bacteroidia; order Chitinophagales; family Chitinophagaceae; genus Ferruginibacter. Next base: position 26,608 of record CANFJP010000001.1, on the reverse strand, counting down.
AAAGTTTGGGTTTATGTTACTTATGCTTGTAGGAACTGCTTTTTATTCTTGGAAAGAAGTTCTTGGAAGTGGAGAAAATGTAATGGTAATGATTGGAGGCGGTGCCATTGGCGGGTTTGTTGTTGCTTTGATTCTTACCTTTAAGAGACAATGGTCACCATACCTTGCTCCATTATATGCTTTGTTGGAAGGGCTTTTCATTGGGGCTATTTCGGCGCTATTTAACGAATCCTATAATGGCATTGTATTAAACGCTGTTGGCTTAACTTTTGGTGTGGGGGTAGCAATGTATCTTCTATATACGCTTAAAATCATAAGGGCTACGGAAAAATTTAAAGCGGTTGTTTTCACTGCTACCGCAGGAATTGCCATATTTTATTTATTGGTATGGGTAATGAGTCTTTTTGGATACAACAACCTCCAGTTTTTACATGAAGGCAGCACATTTGGAATTATTTTTTCATTGGTGGTAGTGGTGATTGCTGCCTTAAACCTAATTCTAGATTTTGATATGATAGAACAAGGCGCTGCAATGGGCGCTCCAAAATACATGGAATGGTACGGAGCTTTTGGATTAATGGTCACGTTTGTTTGGCTGTATCTTGAAATATTAAGATTGCTTTCAAAATTGAATAGCAGAAACTAACATTCATCTTCTTTTATTATTCCTATTAACAAAAAGCCGAAATAATATCTCGGCTTTTTTTATTACTTTGAAGCCTTAATTAATATTATGAAAAAATTATTAGCAGTAGTTGTTTTATTGATAGCAGGAACCAATAGTTTCTGTCAAGCAAAATTGTTGGAAAAAGTTGTGAAAAAAGGAGATGAAATTATTATCCCTTATGAAAAATATGTATTGCCGAATGGATTAACGGTGATTTTACACGAAGATCACAGTGACCCAATCGTACATGTAGATGTTACATACCATGTAGGAAGTGCAAGGGAAGAAATTGGGAAAAGCGGATTTGCTCATTTCTTTGAACACATGCAATTTCAAGGAAGTGACCATGTGGCAGATGAGCAACATTTTAAAATCATCACTGCTGCTGGAGGAACGCTTAATGGAAGTACCAATCTAGATCGCACCAATTATTTTGAAACCGTTCCCAATAATCAGCTTGAAAAAATCTTATGGCTAGAAGCGGATAGAATGGGATATTTTTTGGATGCAGTAACTCAACAAAAATTTGAAGTACAAAGAAGCACAGTAAAAAATGAACGTGGACAAAATTATGATAACAAGCCTTATGGTTTATTGGGAGAATTTACAAGTAAAAATTTATACCCATATGGGCATCCTTATAGCTGGTTAACGATTGGATATGTAGAAGACCTCAATCGGGTGAATGCAAATGATTTGAAAAACTTTTTTCTAAGATGGTATGGGCCAAACAATGCAACACTGACTATTGGAGGAGATATTATTGCAGCAAATGCAATCAAATTAGCCGAAAAATATTTTGGCAGTATTCCGAAAGGACCAGATGTGACTAAAACGATTTTACCAAAAGCCGTCATCAATGAAAATCGTTATGTTTCTTATGTAGACAATTATGCAAGGGTTCCATTATTATCAAAAACATATCCAACAGTACCTAATTATGATAAAGACATGGCGGCATTGGCTTGTTTGGCTCAAATTCTTGGACAAGGAAAAACATCTATCCTCTATCAAGAATTTGTAAAAACTCAAAAAGCATTACAAGCAAGTGCTAGTAGTAGATTATCAGAATTGGCTGGAGAATTTAACATTCAGCTGGTTCCACTTCCCGGCAAATCTCTTAGCAATATGGACAGCTTATTTAAACAAGCCTTATTGGTGTTTGAAAAAAGAGGAGTAACAGATGAGGATATTGAAAAGTTTAAAGGAGGTATTGAATCTCAATATATCAATGGACTTCAAAGTGTTTCAGGTAAAGTGTCTCAATTGGCAGCTTTCCAAACTTTTACACACAACCCTAATATGATTGGTGAAATGCTCGATCAGTATCGTGCTGTAACAAAAGAAGATGTAATGCGCGTTTACAATACTTATATAAAAGATAAAAACTGCGTAACCGTAAGCGTACTTACCAAAACAAATACGACGGGGCTAGCTATGTCAGATAATTATATTATTGACTCTTCCAATTATACGAAACCATCCTACGGATATGATGGATTGGTGTATAACAAAGGGAAGGATAATTTCGACCGATCTAAAATGCCTAACAGTGGCCCAAGTCCAGTATTGAAAGTGCCTGCATTCTGGAAAAAGATTATGCCCAATGGAATAAAAATTATTGGTACGGAAAATACAGAGCTCCCATTAGTGAATATTGCTATCACTATACCAGGAGGACATTTATTACAAGCAAATGACACTTCTAAAATTGGTTTGGCAGGTTTTGTAGCTAGTATGCTAAATGAAGACACAAAAAATTATTCTGCAGAACAAATGTCTGTTGAATTACAAAAATTAGGCAGTAGCATTTCTGTCAATAATACGCTTGATGGTATTCGATTCTCTATGCAGAGTCAAAAAAAGAATATCGATAAAACAATTGCATTATTAGAAGAAAGAATACTTCAGCCAAAATTTACTGAGAATGCCTTTACTCGATTACAAAAACAATCTATAGAAAGTTTTAAGCAAGCTAAATCACAACCGGCAAGCATTGCAAGTGCTGTGTATGAAAAACTTTCGTACGGAGCTGGAAATATTCTTGGGATGAGTGATAATGGTACAGAGTATACTGTTAAAAATCTTCGTTTAAGTGACATCCAAGAGTATTACAATCTTTACATGAGTTCTAAGAATGCAAAAATTGTAATTGTAGGAAACATTAAAGAAGATGAAATTCTTTCAAAACTTACATTTCTAAATAAGTTACCCAATAAAGAAATTATTATTCCAATCCCTACTATCATTCCTACATCCGCTAAAACGGTTATTTATTTAGTAGATGTTCCAAAAGCCGCTCAAACTGAGTTTAGGATAGGAAAAGTAGTCGCACTACCTTATGATCTAACAGGCGAATATTATCAAGCAGATTTAATGAACTATGTATTGGGCGCTAATTTCAATAGCAGATTGAATTTAAATTTAAGAGAAGACAAAGCGTGGACCTATGGAGCAAGATCTAGTTTTAGTGGTGACAAATACAGTGTTAAATACACTTTTAGTTCAGGTATACGAGCAGATGCTACCGATAGTGCGTTAACCGAAGTACTTAAAGAAATTAACAACTACACCCTCAATGGAATCACTCCAGAAGAAATAACTTTTATGAAAAGCGCCTTGGGACAAAGAGATGCACTTCAATATGAAACCATGTCTCAAAAATCTGGATTCATTGGACGCATATTGGAATACAATCTTCCGGGTAACTACATAGAAAAACAAAGCTCTATTTTGAATGGTATAACTAAACCGAGAATAGATGATTTAGCTAAAAAATGGCTACAAACAAATAACATGTTTATTTTATTGGTAGGCGATAAAGCTAAAATCCTTTCAGGAATACAAAAGTTTGGATATGAAATTATTGAGTTGGATTCCGATGGGAATAAAAAATAAATAATCTAACAATGATGTTGAACAAAAAATGCTGCTCAAAAAGCAGCATTTTTTTATAGGAGAAAAATTTTAGCATCAATCAAAGAAAAAGAAAAAATACAATGCTGCACTAGATGGTTTCATTCCTTCATAATATCCGATAGTGCTGCCAGAGGAATTCTTTACTCTGCCATCATCTACATAGCCAATGGTACTTCCAGAGGAATTCTTTACTCTGCCGTCTTCTATATATCCGATGGTGCTACCAGAAGAATTTTTCACCCTTCCATCTTCATAATATCCAATAGTGCTTCCAGAAGAATTTTTTACTCTGCCATCTTCTATATAACCAATGGTACTCCCAGATGAATTTTTCACTCTTCCATCCTCTATATATCCTACTGTGCTTCCTGAAGAGTTTTTTAATCTTTGTCCATAACTGGATAGAATTAAGAAAAGCGAAAAAGAAAATAATACTATTTTTTTCATATTAAAAGTTTTAAAAAAGAATAAAGGTAGCAGCTAATTGAGTAAGGATTCCAATAAGAATGCCCATATAAATATCTTTAGGATTGTGTACATACAACAATAATCTTGAAGTACATACTAGGCCCGTTATCAATAACACCAAACATAAAGGCCAAGTCATTTGCATAGAGTTGTAATAAAATAAGATTAAAAAGAAACCTAGCCATCCGCCCATACCAATTGCATGCATGCTCACTTTAAAATAAATATTTGCTAATAAAGCGCCTGAAGAAGCAAAAAAGATTCCTAAAACATACGAGGTAAGCAATGTGGGATAAGCGGTCTGTTGTTTAAAAACAGTGTATGTCCAGAAAAAAAAGATTCCAGCAGCGATATATGGGATGATTCGATCTTTTTGTGTTTTTAAAAATATTGAATCAATAAATCCAACAGCCTTGAGTAATACCACACTCAACAAAGGATAAAGAATAAGATTAAGTATAACAATGATAATTGTTTGGGCTTTTCCTGAAGAAGAGAATCCAGTAAATGCGAATGGATGTATGTAAACTAAAAAATAGGTAATAAAAAACGGAATGAAAATAGGATGAAAGCAATAAGAAATAATATTTGCAACAAATCTTATGATTATGTTAGGCGAATTTTCTGATGCCTCTTCTGTCTTATACTCTACCGTACTTTCTATCATATCCTTTTTATTATAATATTTTTCTTAGTCGGGCAACTGAAATATTTAGCTGTTCCCTATATTTTGCTACTGTTCGCCTAGCAATGTTATACCCTTTTTCTTGAAGCATTTCAGTTAATTTTTCATCACTATGTGGATGTTTTTTACTTTCCGCATGTATAATGTCTGTTAGAATTTTTTTCACTTCTCTTGTGCTCACTTCCTCTCCACTTTCTGTTTGCAGACTTTCACTGAAGAAAAACTTAAGTCGATAGGTGCCAAATTCCGTTTGTACAAACTTACTATTGGCTACCCTGCTAATCGTAGAAATATCTAAATTGGTTTCTTCTGCAATATCTTTTAATATCATTGGCTTCAAATCTATTTCATCACCAGTAAGAAAAAATGCATGCTGATAATTCATAATTGCTTCCATAGTATTGAGCAAAGTGGTTTGTCGTTGTTTGATTGCATCAATAAACCATTTAGCAGAATCTAATTTTTGTTTTATAAACAACACCGCTTCCTTTTGACGTTTGTCTTTCTTAGTTCCTTTTTCATATTCTTTGAGCATATCTCTATACCCTTCACTAATACGCAAATCAGGAGCATTTTTACTATTCAACAACAACTCTAATATTCCATTGTTATTGGTTATAAAGAAATCTGGTATAATGTAATTTTGTCCTTTGGCTGAATCGCCGATATTGCTTCCAGGCTTAGGATTAAGTTTAATAATCTGATTAATAATTTCTCTGAGTTGTGCATCTGAAAGGTTTAATCCTTTTTGAATTTTTTCATAATGCTTCTTTGTAAATTCTTCGAAATATTTATCCAACACTTTCATTGCCCATTCAACATGCTCTCCCTGATTTGTTTTTCTTTGAAGTTGTAGTAGTAAACATTCTTGTAGATTTCTTGCGCCTACACCTGCAGGATCAAATTGCTGAATTTGAGTAATTAATTTTTTTATCTGTTCTTCCGTTGCCTCAATATTTTGTCTGAAGGCGAGATCGTCAATGATAGCAGATACGTCTCTTCTTAGGTATCCATCGTCATCCAAACTCCCCACTATTTGTTCTGCAATTTTCCCTTCTTCCTGATTTAATTTTAATAGGCCTAGTTGCAATAACATTAGCTCATTAAAAGAGGCCTCTACTTTTACAGGAATAACTCTATCATCATTTAGCTCAGGATAATTTTCATCTCTTAATTTATAATCTCCCACTTCATCATCCCCTTCTTGAACATACTCGCTCACATCTATGTTATCATACTCTTCCTCACTTCCATCTAAATCTATGTCGCTATCGGTTTCATCAGCAAACTCATCCTTTTTATCAATATCATCTTCGTAGCTATCTTCTCCGTGTTCTAAAGCTGGGTTTTCTTCTAGCTCTTCCTTTATTCTTTCTTCCAAATAAGCAGTAGGAACCTGCAGCAATTTCATCAATTGAATTTGCTGAGGCGAAAGCTTTTGAAGCAGCTTATGTTGAAAAGTTTGATGAAGTGCCATATTCATTAAAATTCTTCTGGAGCAGTCATTTGTTAATTATGCCCCATTCATATCCTTATTCTAGCATAAAATTACAATATTGCATCGCTTTAAATGTAACAAAAACTGTTATTTTTTTTTACGACAATCAACAAGTAAATATTGAGAAACGGGGGAAACAATGGTATAATACAACTATTTACTCTTAGGCGTTGGGGCCGGAGTTTTAAAATAATTGAGCCTAAGGCTATCACTCCATCCATTGGGATTTTTTTCAAAAGACTTGCTACTATAAAAGATCATTCCTTGAATATTAGGCGTGTTTCTTATTTTTTCGATTTGCTTGGGTATTTGTGAAACCTCTCTCCATGCCCTATTAGACCCTGCTCTATACATTGCCAATCCTATATAGCAGTTTTTACCATAGGTATTTTTACTCCACCAGTCAATCAGCACTTCATAAGGAGCGAGCTTGTGCCCTATTTCCCAATATAATTGTGGCGCAACATAATCAACCCATCCATTTTTTAACCAAAGTAAAATATCTGCATACAAATAATCATAGTCAGTGGGACCGGCTTTGGTATTGCTTCCTCTTGGATCTTTATCAGCATTTCGCCATACACCAAAAGGACTCACCCCAAATTGACAATGGCTATTCGTTTGCTTAATGGTGTTGTGTAATTTTAATATAATAGAATCCACATTGCTTCTTCTCCAGTCATCGATAGATAAATTATTTCCATACTTAAGATAGGAAGCACGATCTGGGAAAGGCTTTCCTGGAATGGGATAAGGATAAAAATAATCATCAATATGAATCGCGTCAACATTATATCGATTCACTACATCTTGTACCACATTTACTACATATTGTTGCGCTTCTTTATTTGCAGGATCAAAATATTTTTTTTCTCCATAAGTAATGAACCACTCTGGATGTTGCTTTGTGACATGAGTAGAGGTAATAGAAGAATGATAAATATTTAATACAGCCCTATAAGGATTGATCCACGCATGAAATTCCATTCCTCTTTTATGTGTTTCTGTAACCATGAATTCAAGTGGATCGAAATACGGTACTGGTGGTGTCCCTTGTTTGCCAGTAAGCCATTCACTCCAAGGATCAAACGCAGAGGGATACATCGCATCAGAAGAAGGTCTTATCTGCACAATCAGCGTATTCATTCCATTGCGCTGGTGCATATCAAGTAAGCGAATAAAAGAAGCTTTTAGTTCTTCGCTATTAGTAGTGGGTCTATCTGGCCAATCTATATTTCCAACAGTAGCTACCCATACTGCTCTCATTTCAGGCTTTTGAATTACCTGCTGAGCAAAGGCTGCCTTTCCAAAACACACAAATAACAATAAGAAAATAATTAATTTTTGAACCACTGATATTAATTTTTTATTCAAATATAATTTTACAACTCCTCACTAGATGTAAATGTATTGCTTGTATTTTCTCTGTGTTCAAATTCACTAATATATATTTTTAATAAAATGATAAAATACGTTAATAGCAATGGTCCAAAAATAAGTCCCATAAATCCAAATAAATTTAGGCCTACAATTACTCCTAAAACAGTTACGATAGGATGTACGTTTCCCATTTTTTTCATCAAAGTTAATCTCGCCACATAATCTACATTTCCTGTTATAATTAAACTGTAAAATGATAATGAAATAGCTTGCCAACTAAGGCCTTGAGCAAAAAGCACGATTACCAAGGGAACCCATATAATCATGGTTCCAACAAGGGGGAAAAAAGCAAATAGCCCAGTTATAACTCCCCATAATGCCCAATCTTGTAATCCAAATATCCAATATCCAATGGCTGCAAAAATACCTTGAATAATACAAATCAGTGGAATGCCTAACGCATTGGCCTTAACCATTAAAGTGGTCTCTTTTGCCAATGTTCTAATATTTTCTGGTTTCAGCGGAATGATTTTATTCAAATACCCTTCTATCTCTTTTCCATTTACAAGAAGATAATAGAAAAGAAAAAACATCATTAAAAGATTGGCAAAAATATTAAAAGTGCTATTTACTATTTGCAGAAGGAGTATTGAAATTTTTTCTGTAATAGTTTTGGCATTACTCATTGTTAAAATTGAAATCCCTGTGCGTTCTTTAATTTGTGCGGCGGCAGTTTGCACTCCTTGAATGACCTTTTCCTGATTATCAGCAATAGAATGAATTTTTGGAGAAACAAGAGCAATACTAAAGTATATTGGTATCGTGATGATGATTAAATAGAAGAAAATAATAGCCAATGCCGAAAGCCCTCTTTTCCATTTATTGACAAATACAAGCTTATAAAAAAAAGTGCGACTTAATACAAACAATGTAATACCTCCCAATAAGCCTGGAATAAAAACCTTTAATTGAGAAATCAACAATGCAGTAATAAAAATGATAAGGCCGAATAGAAAAATTTGTCGGAGCCTTTGATTAAAATGCGGTGTTGTCATAAAAGGAAATTAATTTTATATTACTAACTAATCCTTCCAAACAGAAGCGCCTTCGCTGCAATTAGAACAGATATCAATGTTTTTTCTTCCCTTCATTAATTCGCTTCGAAATTGTTTATAGTTGTTGTTTTTCCAAATATTTTTAAAAGAATCATTTTTTAATGACCCCAATTGATGCATAGCATCTTTATCGAAACAACAAGGAACCACTAACCCATCCCAAGTGATAACATTTGCATGCCACAATTTCCAGCAATGATTAGCCAATTTGTTTTTCGACTTATAAGTTCCATTTTTGTCTTTTTTGTATCTGCTAAATTTATCATTATCAGGAATAAGTTGATTGGGGTCTGTTTCGAAGTCATACACTTGAGCAGTTTTAAATCTTACTTCATCCACTCCAATTTCTTTTGCTAGTTTCTTAATATCCTCTATTTGATGTTCATTGGGCTTTACCACTAAAAACTGAAAAAAAATGAAAGGCGTTTTACTATTCAGTTCTTTTCTCCATTTAATTATATTTTTAGTTCCTTCAATCACTTTATCTACATTACCCCCCACTCTGTATTGTTTATAAACATCCTGTGTTGTTCCATCAATAGAGATAATCAGTCGATCGAGTCCACTCTCCACGGTTTTTTTTGCAGCCTCCTCTGTAAGGTAATGTGCATTCGTAGAGGTGGCGGTATATATATTTTTAGAAGAGGCGTATTGAACCATTGATAAAAAATCAGGATTAAGATAAGGCTCTCCTTGGAAATAAAATATGAGATAAATCAGATGTTGATGTATTTGATCGATTGTTTCGGTAAAAAAATCATTTTTCAACATGCCCGTTGGGCGAGAAAAAGCCCTCAGCCCACTAGGACATTCTGGACAACGAAGATTGCAGCTGGTAGTTGGCTCAAAGGAAATAGACATAGGTACTCCCCATTGTATTGGCCGACCGGTTAAACGACTTACATAAAAACTAGTTAGTATCTTACTTGCATTCCATAAGCGAGTAAAACTAAGCTTACTCAATAGATTAAAAGTATCGTTTCGGTTAAACCTTGGCATGACAACAAAATTACTAGTAATTTAGCTTACAGCGTAGTGCTTTATTTTAAGGTAACCTTATCAGCTTATTATTTTTGCAGTATTATGGAAGACGAGACAAGAGCTTTTTTAATTTTAATCCTAAATACCATTTCGTGGGTATTGCTATGGATGATGGTAAATGTAATTGTAGGGATTTATTTTGGATATGCTTTTTTTGAAAAGGCACCAACTGTGGGAAACATCGTTTACTATTTCCTTTTTATTGCTACTATGATTGCTTTAATAGTTCATTTAAAACGAAAATGGAAAGTATAGACTAGCTACTATGGTCTTGAATGATCACCCATTTGTTATGGATTTTTTTAAACACAAGAGAGAAGTGACCCTGCAAATTTCCTACCGTTCTGCTTAAATGCCATTTTCCTACCACCGTATAATATTTTGATGATAGCTGTTTGATTGTAACAATTGTAAAAGTAAGTTTGCCCATTGAAATTGTATCGGGATATCCTCTTTTATAATTTGCCAAGGTATTTGCCCAGCCATAGGTAACGCCACTTTTACCAATAAACATCAATGAGTCATTTTTCCAATAAGTATTCATAAATCCTTCTATATCGCCATTGTTCCAACAAGAAATCTGTTTATCCATAGAAGATCGAATCATTTTTTCAGCTTTCGATTGCGCAAATGAAACAACAGTTATAAAAATAAATATCAACACAAATGAAAGTCTTTTCATAAAAAAATATTTATTAAAATATGGAAGAATACTATTAATGCTTGTGATGTGGAGAATTGCATTTACTTCTAACGCAATATCTATAATTGATAAAATGAGCAGAAATAATACATAACACGGCTATGGAAAGTAGCCAATATTGAAAATCGAAGAAAAACTGTTTTAAAACCAAAAATAAAAACCCAATGATAAAAATATAAATAGCTTTTAAAGAGTGGTGGTGTTTAATATAGCCATGAACCAAAGAGTATATTCCAACAATAAAAGCCAATAAAATCATACCCCATTCAAAAAAAAGATTGTGAACAATATTAACACCAAATAATGGAAGTATAGGAATCACTAGTGGAAGTAATCCACAATGTATTGCACATAAGATTGAGGTTGCAATCCCCACTCCATCCCAATTTAATTTAATGTTCATATCAAGACAAAGATACTAATTTTGCACTATTGTTGCAAGTTTGTTCATTCGACACTAAACCACATCAGTGTCGTCCTATTTGATTCGTACCTTTACAAAACAATTAATCAATTGATGAAAAAGAATAGAATTTGGATTTATGTAGTTTTTTTTACGTTGCTGTTGGGTGGCTTTTACTTGGCTATTTTTAAAGAACACCCATTTACAGATGCCCCCCTTCCTATTATTAATGCTACGATTCCACCATTTGAATTGATTGATCAAAATGGAAAAGCATTTAGTCAAAAAAATACTGAGGAGAAAGTATATGTAGCAGAATATTTTTTTACCACTTGTAAAGGCATTTGTCCAAAAATGAATGCAAACATGAGAAGAGTATTTGATGCCTTTAAAGATGAACCAGATTTTATGATTGTTTCGCATACCTGTATGCCAGAAGTTGACAGCGTTGATAGATTAAAATCGTATGAAGCAAAAATGATTACTGGGACATTAATTAAAAAACAAGATGGCTCTTATAAAATTGAAGGAAGCAAAGATTCGATGAATGTGCTTCACAACCCTAATTGGAAATTTGTAACAGGCAAAAAAGATGATTTATATAAACTAGCCAGACAAGGATACATGATCGATAATGGTAAGCCCGATAGCTCTCAAAGAATTGAAGACCAATTTATTCATACCCAATTCTTTGCTTTGGTAGATAAATACGGAAGAGTAAGGGCTATTTACGATGGATTGATTGAAGAAGAAATTTTAAAACTAATAAAAGATATACCTGCATTGCTTAAAGAAAAAGTAGATCACACAAGATTTTTGAATGGATTTAGCAATTCACCTAATTAGCATTTTTTACAATGAACCAGAATCTATCAATTTTAAAAAAGAATAACCTAAGTGTTACAGAAGGAAGAAGAAAAATTCTCGAACTTTTTTTAGAACGCGGAGATGCACTAGCACATGCGGATATTGAAAAGCAAACGGAAGGCGCATTTGACAGGGTGACTGTGTATCGTACGTTACAAACTTTTGTAGACAAAGGAATTATTCATCAAATACCTACAACAGACAATGCTATTTTATATGCTTTGTGTAAAGACAGTTGCGAAGCAGGTCATCATCATGATGAGCATGTTCATTTTGTTTGCGATAAATGCAACAAGACTATTTGCTTAGATGATGTAACAGTGCCAAATGTAAAACTTCCAAAAGGTTTCAAGCCTTCTCAATCTGCTATGATTGTAAAAGGAATTTGCAATGAATGCAGAGGAAATTAATTTACTAAAATCTCTGATACACAAAAACTATAAGGCATCCATTTCGGTTTTTACAAATTCCATTAACACCTTTATTTTTTCAGGAGAAAAGTCAAATTCTAATCCTGCCGTTTGATATAGTTCGGGTAATTTTTTTGTACCGCCAAGTTGCAATGCTTTGCAATAATTATCAAGCGCTTTGCTCTTGTCCTTCTTAAACTGCATCCACATACCGATTGCTCCGAGTTGAGCAATTCCATATTCGATATAATAAAAGGGCACTTCAAACAAATGCAACTGACGTTGCCAAGAATTACTACGATACTTATCAAGTTGGCTGTAATCAATAACCTCATCTTTAAATTCGGCAAGTATTTTTATCCAGGTGATTGTTCTCTCTTCATGCGTGTGAATGGGATGTTCATAGATCCAATGTTGAAACTTATCAATAATTGCAATCCATGGAAAAATAGTAATTACTCTTTCTAGCTGATGAATTTTTGCTCTTTTCAAATCGTCTGCGTTATCAAAAAAAGTTTCCCAATAATCCATGCTAAACAATTCCATCGCCATACTCGCTACTTCTGCAATCTCCATTGGATACTCTTTAAATCCATTTAATTCTAATTCATGAGAAAGAAAAGAATGAATGGCATGACCCCCTTCGTGCACCATGGTAGTTACATCGTGCATTTGACCTGCGGCATTCATAAAAATAAATGGCGCACCACTTTCTGCCAACGGACAATTGTATCCTCCGGGCGCTTTCCCCTGACGACTTTCCAAATCAAGGTGTTTTAATTCATTCATCTTAGTTAGACAATCACCAAAAAATGGATCAAGATTTTTAAAACATTCGATGGACTTATTAAGCAATTCCTCTCCTGTTTCAAAAGGATGCAAAGGTTTTGTTCCTTGAGGTTCTGCTTCAAGATCCCATGACATGAGTTTGTCAACCCCCAATAAAGCTTGCTTCTTTTTATAAATATCATTTACCAATGGCAATACATGCAATTTTACTGCTTCGTGAAAACGATAGCAATCTTCTTTATTGTAATCAAATCGTCCTAATTCTTTAAATCGATAATCACGATAATTATCAAAGCCGGCATTAATAGCTTCTTTGTTTCTTAAGACTATTAATGTATCATACAGCTCATCCAATTTATCTTTGTCTTGTAGTCTTCTCTCTTGTATTTTACGATACACTTCTTCTCTAATCGCTCTATTATGACTTTCTAAAAATTTACCTGCTTGTTGAAGTGTATATTCTTTTCCGTCCACCTCAATCGTCATAGCGCCAGTAATTTGTCCATACTGCTGCTGCAATACAGCCACTTCGGCTTGTAAGGGAATATTGGCTTCTCTAAACAAGTCGATGCTTTTTCGAACATTGCGCAAATAAGTAAAATATTTTTTTTCATCTAATTCTGCTAAAAAAGGAGATTGTAATAATTTTTTATTGAGCGCATCTGCAAAGGGTTGAATCTTTGGCTGAATTTCCATACAAAAGAAATTAAAGGCAGTCTCTAATTCTTTGTTTTGCGTATCACAAGTCATTTTTATTTGACGCCAGCAAGCATCTTCACTTACGACTGTTTCTAATTCACTTTGATCTTTTAGCCATTTACCTAACTCTTCTTTTGAAGATATCTCTCTGTCCAACAGATTTTTAAAAAAAGGTTCTAGAGATGACCAATCGGTAATTGAAAAATTTTGCGGTAAAAAGTTTCTGGTTATTTTTTTTATGTCGGCTGAATATGTCATAGCAAAAATCCGCCTGTGGCGGAAATTAATTGTTTAAAATAAAATGTTATACATCAACTTAAGCCATTTTTCTAGGCGTGTTTATTTTCTTCGCGGGACCATTTTTTACGGCAGCGGCTTTTGGTGTAACCGTTTTAGAAGCAGCAGCTGTTTTCTTTTCTGAAACAACATCAGCAGCAGCATCTTCTGCGGTTTCTTCAGATAGCTTTATTTCTATATTATTCTTTTTTAAGATATCAAACCACTTAATCATCTTTTTCATATCACTCCCATAGACTCTTTCTAAATCCATAGCAGGATACGTCTTTTTGAAATACGCTTGAATGTCTTTAGCATCCGCTTTGGCATCAGGTAACTTTTCTTTACTGGTATTCATGGCTTCAAAAACTTCCACCAAATTCACATTGTCTTCTGTTGTAAAAACCTCTATGCTTTCTAAGTGCGAAAATGCATGCAGTCTGTTACTTACAAATTTGGTACTTTTGTCTTCTAAAGAACGAACGATACCTCCGTCAGCTTTTGAGGAAACCAATTCAAATAAACCGCTAAGCCCGGTTACAGCTACTAATTTGTTATACTCCATAAAATCAAATATTTAAAGGTGCAATATAAATGTATTAAATCAAATTAGCCCGCTTGAAATAAATAAATAATTGATAAATATACAAACAGATCAAAATAACAGTTGAGCAAAACATAAAAAATTATATGAAAAAATTAATCGCCATCATTGTATGTATATTTTCAGCATGGACCTCCTTTGCACAAAATGTCATCATTAGAGGAAGTGTTAACGATGCAGCAGATAAAGGAATTGTGCAAGGAGCTACTGTAACATTGTTGTTTCAAAAAGATAGTAGCATCGCTCAAACCTTACTCACTAATAATAAAGGATCGTTTGAATTCTCTCCCCTCGCTGCAGGCGGCTTTATTTTAAAAATAAGCAATATCGGATATCAGGAGTACAATGCTGTAGTCCCTTCAAATCAACAAGACCTTGGCGTCATTAGCATTATAAGAAAAGGGAAAGATTTAAGTAACATAACAATCGTAGCAACTGCGCCATCGATTGTACAAAAGGATGATACTTCTCAATACAATTCCAAACAATACAAAGTAAATCCAGATGCTACCACAGAAGATTTGATTAAAAAAATGCCTGGTATTACAATTGATAATAAAGGAACCATTACTGCACATGGAGAGCAAGTGAAAAAAGTTACCGTGGATGGAAAAGATTTTTTTGGAGACGATGCCACTTCTGCACTTAAAAATATTCCTGCAGTAGCCGTAGACAAAATTCAGGTATATGATAAAATGAGTGATCAGGCACAAATGACAGGGATAGACGATGGTAATTCGCAAAAAGCTATTAATATTATCACTAAAGCTGGCATCAATAATTCTCAATTTGGCCGCGTCTTTGCAGGAATAGGAACAGATAACACTTATAGTGCTGGTGGAAATATGAGTTTTTTTAATAATGATAGAAGGATTTCTGTGGTGGGTAATTTTAATAATATCAATCAACAAAATTTTGGTTCACAAGATTTCTTGGGCCTAACAGGCAGCAAACCCTCTACCGACAACAATCGATTTAGAGGACCAGGTGGTCCTGCAGAGAGTTTCACCATTGATGCTAGCAGTGGCATAAATATAACAAATGCCATTGGACTCAATTACAGTGATAAATGGGGAAGCCGAGCAACCGTAACCGGTAGCTACTTCTTTAATGAGATCAGAAATAACAACGCATCAGTTACCAACACCAAGATATTTGAAGGCGACCTCAATAATTTTAAACAAGGTGATGCAATATCTAATAATCTTAATCATAGAATCAATGCTAGAATTGAATACAAAATTGACAGCAATAATATGTTGTTTGTTATTCCTAGCATTAATTTTCAATCGAATAAAGCAAATGCAACAGGTACCGCACTTAGCTATATGAATGTTGATGATTCTTTATCTTATTCTGATGCTCAAACGGGAAGAAATAAAAATGGGTACAATATCAAAAACAATTTTTTATTTAGACATTCTTTCAAAAAGAAGAATAGAATATTGACAATGGGATTGAATACGGCCTTCTCCAAAAATGATGGGACGGCTGATATTTATGCAGATTACCAATTTTATGATTTGACAGGAAATCCTCCAACCGATTCCATTCAACAACAATATATTTATAACAAATCGAATGGATCCACCATTGGAGGAAGCATTACTTACAACGAACCGGTTGGTAAAAAAGGAAGGGGCCAATTCCAGTTTGAGTATACTCCCTCCGTACAAATAAACAAAGCTGATCAAAAAACACTTGGCTACGATGGGCAAGCTTATACGCAATATGATTCAACGCTATCTAGCCAATTTGAAAATAAAATCACAACAAACACCGGAGGAATTACTTACAGATTTACCAGAAGCAAGGACGAGCAAATGGGTATTAATTTGAATTACCAACAAACACAATTTACCAGCGAAAGCCTTGTTCCGCAACAACTCCAATTGAATCGGAATTTTTCAAATTTTATTCCATTTGGCTATTGGAGAAAAAAAATAAATAAATATGCTAATATTAGAGCGTTTTATAGAGCAACCATTGGATTTCCAACGATTGCACAATTGCAAAACGTATACAATTTGAGCAATCCCTTAAATATCAGCACGGGCAACAAAGACCTTACAGAAACATTTACACAATACACAGGATGCAGATTTAGTTATAGCAATACCAAGACAAACAACAGTATTTTTGCTAATTACTTTATTCAGAAATCTGACAAGTATATTGCGAATGCTACATACATAGCAGCAAACGATTCTACACTAGACAATGGCATTGTTCTGAAAAAAGGCTCTCAATTATCTAAACCGTTGAATCTTGACGGATATTTACTATTTCGTTCGTCTTTTACTTATAGCATGCCGATAAAATGGGTGAAATCTTCTGTAAATTTCACCTCAAGTATGGTCTACACTAAGTTGCCGGGAATAATTAATACTATTGCAACAAATACAAATACCTTTCTATATAATGTGGGTGTAGGTTTTGTAAGTAATATAAGCGAATACATAGATTACAACATCAACTATACTGCCAATATTAATAAAGCTCAAACTACTGGCGGTTCTATTGCAAACAATAATTATGTCAATCACACCATTGCTTTTTCTTTTAATCTACTCAGTAAATCGGGATGGTTTATTCAAAATGATTTGAATCATCAAATATTTAAAGGTCTTTCTGCTGGATACGATAGAAATTTTACACTATGGAATGCGGGTGTTGGAAAAAAATTATTTAAAAACAAAACAGGTGAAATCAAAGTCTCTGTTTTTGATATACTCAAACAAAATCAAAGTGTAAGCAGATTGGTGACCAACACTTACATAGAAGATTCTAGAAGTGAAGTGCTGAAACAATATTATATGTTGACGTTCAGCTACAACTTAAAAAACTTTGGTAAGCCTGTTAAAAAAGAAACGAAAGACGACTTCATTCCTAAAGTAGGATACCCAGGAAGTCCATAAAATATAGACTCATTTATGATGGGAGTATTATTTCCTATTCTTAAAAAACCAAAGTGTTTTGTCTTTAAAAAAACCTTAACTTACTTTCTGAAATGAAAGTAGGTCCGAAACTACTATAAAAAACGGGGCGATTTCGAAAAGCCATACGAGTAGAAAATTTAAAAAAATAATTATGAATGAATATTTAAGTGTTTTAAGAAATTATGCTGGTTTTTCTGGAAGAGCGCGACGTAAAGAATATTGGATGTTTGTATTATTTAATATTATCTTTTCTATTGGAGCAATGATTCTAGATAAAATTTTAGGAACTCAGTTTGATACAGGCACGTTAGCGATGCCTTATGGTTATGTGTATTTGTTATATTGTTTGTTTGTTTTTATTCCAGGCTTCGCAGTAGGGGTTAGAAGACTGCATGATGTTGGAAAAAGTGGATGGTTCTTTTTAATAGCACTCATCCCATTAATTGGAGCAATCTGGCTTCTAGTGGTAATGCTTACAGAGGGAACTGTAGGAGAAAATAAATATGGTCCAGATCCAAAAGCAATTAGTTAATTCTATATAAATTGATTTAATAGCGCTGCAAAATATGGTAGCGCTATTTTTTTAACAGCTCATCAATTCTATTAAGCAAAGTTGCTTCTTCGGTATACCCTCTAGCAACCATATGAAAAGTAGTGTCTCCTGTTTGAATAAACACACACGGATAGCCATCTACTTTTAATTGCTTCACAAGAGAGAATTCATAATGTGCCATTTCTTTGTATGCTTCGTTCGAAAGCTTTTCGAAAAAAGCCTCCTCATTGATACCATACTTTTCAAGCAGATGACGGTAGGCTTCATTGTCTGTTAAATCTCTTCCTTCATAGTGAAGTGAATATTGTAAATCGGCAGCGAATTCTACTGCACGTTGAGGATAATATTCTTTAAAAATACATAGGGCAATTGCAGGCTTTTCAGAATGCGGATACCAATCACTTTCTTCTGGATTTAAAATATGCCAAAGGTAATCTGGTCCAAACTTTACACCCGTAAGCTCTTCCACTTGAGTATAGGCATTGGCTATATATCCTGCACTTACTTTTATATGAACGGGCTTTTCTGGCAAAATCATTCCTCCACTCAACACTTCTATATCTAATTCATTGCTGTAATCAGCGGCAACCTGCTGCATGATTTTACTAAAGCCATAGCACCATCCACAATAAGCATCGTAACAGTATATTAATAAAGGCTTGTTCATTATTGTAGTCTTTAAAACAGCGAAAAATTTAAATATTAATGCGCAACCAACCAATTTGCACCAGATCCTATTTCTGCATCTGTAGGAACATCGTTTGGCAACAGCAATGCATGTTGCATGCAATTTAAAATGACCGGTTTCACTATTTCAAGCTCTTCTTTTAATACATCAAACACCAATTCATCATGTACTTGCAATAACATTTTTGATTTAAAATTTCTCTTTTTAAATTCATCTTGAATTTTAATCATAGCGATTTTAATCATGTCGGCTGCAGATCCTTGTATAGGAGAATTGATGGCATTTCTTTCAGCAAAACTTCGTAGGGTAAAATTTGCAGAACCAATGTCTTTAAGCCAGCGCTTTCTTCCCATGAGCGTTTCTACGTATCCGCTTGTTTTAGCAAATTGAATTGTTTTATCCATGTATTCCTGAATACTAGGAAATTCCTTTTTATAATTATCTATAATCTCTTTGGCTTCTGTTCTTGAAATGCCAAGATTTTCTGCTAAGCCAAAAGCCCCTTGCCCATAAATAATACCAAAGTTTACACTTTTGGCTTTGTACCTCATTTCTTTTGTGACTTCAGATTCTGCTACATTAAAGACTTTGGCAGCAGTAGCTGTATGAATGTCTTTTCCTGTTCTAAATGCTTCGCACATATTTTGATCTCCGCTGATGGCTGCCACTATTCTTAATTCAATTTGTGAGTAATCGGCAGATACCAACACATAGTTTTCATTTCTTGGAATGAATGCTTTTCTTATTTCTCTTCCCCTATCTGTTCTAATGGGTATATTTTGTAAATTTGGATTATTACTACTAAGCCTTCCCGTTACTGCAATGGCCTGCGCATAACTTGTATGTACTCTGCCGGTTTTGGGATTTATCAAAGCAGGCAATGCGTCTACATAAGTTGACTTAAGCTTTGTTAATTCTCTAAAAACCAATATATCATTACAGATTTTATGCTGTGTAGCAAGCTTCACCAACACTTCTTCACCCGTAGCATACTGACCAGTCTTGGTTTTCTTTGCTTTAGGATCTAATTTTAATTTATCAAACAGCACTTCTCCTAATTGTTTGGGAGAAGCCAAATTAAAACGAACACCTGCTTGCGTATAAACCAATTCCTCCGCTTTTTTTGCATCAATGTCTAATTCTTTCGAATAAGATTGCAAGAAGTTGATGTCAACATTGATTCCTTCATATTCCATTTCTGTTAAAACCTTGGCCAAAGGATTTTCAATCTCATAAAAAACCTTTTCAACATTATTTGCTTTTAATTGCGGTACAAAAATGTTTTTCAATTGTAGCGTGATGTCGGCATCTTCTGCAGCATATTCTTTTATTTTTTCTAGTTCAACATCTCTCATCGTACCCTGATGCTTTCCTTTTTTCCCAATCAGCTCTTCAATGTGCACCGGCTCATATCCAAGATATTTGGCACTAAGCATATCCATGCTTCTCTTGCCTTCTGGCTCAATTACATAATGGGCAAGCATGGTATCAAATATTTTTCCAGCCAATTCAATCCCATACCATTTCAATACCAACATGTCATATTTTAAATTCTGGCCTATCCAAACTTTATTGACATCATTAAATAAGGGAATAAATTTTTCAAGCAATTGAATGCAATCCTTTTTTTCGACTGGGCAAGGTAAATAGTAGGCTTCCCCTGCTTTGTATGAAAAACTCATTCCAACTAATTCAGCAAGATTGGCATCAATATTGGTTGTCTCAGTATCAAAACAAATTTCTTTTTCTCCACTCAATTTTTTTAATAGCTCTTTGATGGCAGACTCGCTGTTTACAAGATGATATTCGTGGGGGGTATTGTGAATGTTTTTATCAACGATTATTGGTGCTTGATCCGAATCTTTTTCTTCTCTTTCAACTACAGATGTAATTGGCGTATCAACATTGTTGCCAAATAAATCCATTTGCCCAACAGGGGCTGGCTTGGGGCTGTTATTGGTTGCGCTAGGAATGTCTTCTCCAAGAATTCTTTTCCCTATTGTTTTAAATTCGAGCTCAGCAAAAATCTGTGTCAGTGCTTCCTTATTGAATTCTTTTAATTCAAAATCGCCTGCATGAAAACTAACCGGCACATTGAGGATAATCGTTGCCAACTTTTTGCTCATGATTGCCATCTCTTTCCCATTGCGTACCTTTTCTCCTAGCGAGCCTTTTATTTTGTCTGCATTGTTAAGTGTGTTTTCAATGCTACCATATTCCTTTAATAATTTGGCAGCCGTTTTTTCACCGACTCCAGGAATGCCAGGAATATTATCTACAGCATCTCCCATTAATCCAAGAATTTCAATTACCTGAGATACATTTTCTATATCCCATTTTTTACAAACTTCTGCAGGACCTAATATTTCTACCAGCCCTCCTTGATAAGGAGGTTTGTATATTTTAATATTCTCAGACACAAGCTGACCATAATCTTTATCTGGAGTAACCATGTACACTTCAAACCCTTCTTTCTCCGCTTGCTTAGCCAATGTTCCAATAATATCATCTGCTTCATATCCATCAAGTTCAATTACCGGAATATTAAATCCTTTTATAATTTCCTTAATATCAGGGATAGCAGACAATATATCTTCTGGCGTTTCTTGTCTGTTGGCTTTATATTCAACAAAATCAATATGCCGTTCTGTGGGAGCATGTGTATCAAAACAAACGGCTATATGTGTAGGCTTTTGGTTATTAATAAGATCTACCAACGCATTGGTGAAACCAAATTGGGCATTGGTATTTCTACCCTCGCTTGTTATCCTTGGGCTACGAATCAATGCATAATAAGCCCTATAAACAAGTGCCAGTGCATCTAATAAAAATAATTTTTTCTGCATGGCATAAAAGTAAAACAATTTGCCTTGAAAGAATACAAATCCTTTCAAGCGTAGGCCTCTTCTGACAGAAAGAAGTGGGGGAAAGTAAACAAAGGCTGAAATGCCACAATTAAGAGTATAATTTTATCTTAAAAACAGCATATTAACACTTGAAATCATGATGATATACAACATAAATCTTATTTTCGCCACAAATAAAACAATTTTGTATGTCACGATTATTTAAATTATTCTGCGGATCATTGATATTAAGTGTTGTGCTGAATTCTTGTGTAAAAGACAATAGTTTTGAAAATGGCTTTGCTCCCAATCCGAATGGTACAAATTTTACCGGATGCAAATCTTGTCATTACCAACCTTGGTGTACGGGGTCTGCCTATACTTTTATTGATTCTGCTGCGAATGGAATTTCTACCACAACTGCCAATCTTTCTATTATAGCAGACACCACTATTGGAACCGATGTTTATTCAAAAACAACTTTTGCAGGCAATCTGTATTATCACAATTGTACAAACGATGTTACAACAATCATCATGTACAATGTACCGGGTGCAGGTAGTTCAACAATTAGCAGAATTAAAAATACGATTCTCAGAGCCAATTCAAATGTAGGCGCTACTTGGTCGGATGTAAATGACGGAGGCAATGGGGTTGTAACTACTTCTAATTATCAAATAATATCAATGGGCACATTGAGAACAGTGCTAGGAGTAGATTACTCAGATGTTATTCAGGTACATCAAACAATCAGCGCAAATGTTCCGGTAATTGGAAATACTAATATTTCAACAGGAGATTTTTATTATGCAAAAGGAATTGGATTAATCGAAAGCTTAACCAAAGACCCCAATTCAGGATTGACTATTCTTCATAGAAAATTGGAAAGTTATTTAATACCATAAGCTATATAAAGAACCTATTTACAAAAAGGGATCAATTGTTGATCCCTTTTTATTTTGAATTTACTTTTTCATTTCTTCTAACTTATTTTTCAAGCCAAACATAACATCCCTTACTCTTGCAGCTTCCATAAAATCCAAATCTTTTGCCGCCTTATCCATTTCTTTCTTTGCTTTAGTAATCGCTTTTTCTATTTGTGGAATGGTGATATATTCAATTTGATCTTCTGCCGCCACTAGAACCGACTGTGTATCTTGTTGTAATGCATAAGGATTAGCAGGGTCATAGCCCTTTACATCAAGTACACTTCCTTGAGCAATGACTTGTTCGGTAGTTTTTTTTATTGTAGTAGGCGTGATACCATTCGCAATATTATAAGCCAATTGTTTTTCTCTTCTACGATTTGTTTCATCAATTGTTTTTTGCATACTATTCGTCATTTTATCTGCATAAAAAATAACGAGTCCATTAACATTTCGGGCAGCCCTACCTGCTGTTTGAGTAAGGCTTCTTTCATTTCTTAAAAACCCTTCTTTATCGGCATCCATAATTGCAACCAAAGATACTTCTGGCAAATCGAGTCCTTCTCTCAATAAATTTACTCCCACTAAAACATCGATTACTCCTAGTCGTAATTCTCGTAATATTTCCACTCTTTCAAGCGTATCTACATCGCTATGGATGTATTTTGCTTTAATATTTATTCGAGTAAAATAATTATTCAATTCTTCTGCCATTCGCTTGGTAAGTGTTGTTACCAGCACCCTGTCGCCCATAGAAATTCGGTGATCAATTTCATGTAGCAAATCATCTATCTGATTGAGCGAAGGCCTCACTTCAATAGGCGGATCTAATAATCCTGTGGGACGGACCACTTGCTCTACTACCACTCCGCCACATTTTTGTAATTCATATTCTCCAGGTGTAGCAGAAACAAATACTGTTTGATTGACAAGATTTTCAAATTCATTAAAATTCTGCGGACGGTTATCCATAGCAGAAGGAAGCCTAAATCCGTAATCCACCAATACTAATTTTCTGCTTCTGTCTCCCCCATACATTCCACTGATTTGAGGAATTGTCTGATGGCTTTCATCAACAATAGTTAAGTAATCTTTGGGGAAATAATCCAATAAACAAAAGGGTCTGGCACCGGGTTTTCTGCGATCAAAAAAACGAGAATAGTTTTCAATCCCTGTACAATAACCTAACTCTCTAATCATTTCTAGATCATAATTAACTCTTTCATTGATGCGCTGCGCTTCAATAAATTTTCCAGAATTTTTAAAATATTCAACTTGTGCGGCACACTCATCTTGTATTTCATTAATTACTTCTGCCATCATATCTTTTGGAGCGAGGTAAAGATTGGCAGGAAAAATTGCTGCATTTTCTACGCTGCTGATTCTTTTTCCAGAAGTGAGTTCTAATGTTTCAATGCTTTCAATTTCATCACCAAAAAAACTAATTCGATAACCAAAATCAACATAAGGCAAATTGATGTCTATGGTATCCCCCTTCACTCTAAAGGTTCCTCTGGTAAAATCGCCCTGACTTCTATGATACAATGAATTGATTAATGCATGTAAAAATCCTTGACGCGAAATAATTTGTCCCTGTTTAATTCTAATGATTCCATTTTCATATTCCGTTGGATTCCCCATTCCATAAATACAGCTCACACTGGCTACCACAATAATATCCCGTCTTCCACTTAGCAATTGCGCTGTTGCTTGTAAACGTAATTTATCTAGCTCTTCATTAATGCTTAGGTCTTTCTCAATATACGTATTGGATACAGGCATATATGCCTCGGGTTGATAATAATCATAATATGAAACAAAATATCCTACTGCATTTTCAGGAAAAAACTGCTTAAACTCTCCGTATAATTGAGCAACCAACGTTTTATTATGGGTAATTACCAATGTTGGCCGTTGGAGATTTTGTATCACATTGGCCATGGTAAAAGTTTTACCACTGCCTGTTACTCCAATTAATGTCTGATATTTCTCCTCATTAAGGATTCCCTGCGTAAGCTCTTTAATCGCTTCTGGCTGATCGCCAGAGGGAGAATACTCAGAAAAAAGCTTAAATGACATGTTGATTTTGTTAGTGTTACATTAAAATTACAAAGAATATAGTACGGATGGAAAGGTTTCGATGTTTTAAGATTTTGTTAAGCATACAGGCTAGATGAAGTTTATTGTGTTTTATCCTTGCCGAGCCGCTGAAAATCACTACCTTTGCGCCTCGAAAAACAATAAAAATGAATATTCGCAACATCGCTATTATCGCTCACGTAGATCATGGCAAAACAACCTTGGTTGATAAGATTTTACACGCAACCAAAGTTTTCAGAGATAATCAGGAAACTGGAGAGCTTATTATGGATAGTAATGACCTAGAAAGAGAACGAGGCATTACCATTTTTAGTAAAAACGTTTCCGTTACGTATAAAGATGTAAAAATCAATGTTATTGATACACCTGGTCACTCGGATTTTGGTGGTGAAGTAGAAAGGGTATTGAAAATGGCAGATGGTGTTCTATTATTAGTAGATGCTTTTGAAGGACCCATGCCTCAAACACGCTTTGTGTTACAAAAAGCATTGGCACTTGGATTGCGCCCAATTGTTGTAATCAATAAAGTAGACAAACCAAATTGTCGTCCGGATGAAGTACATGACGCAGTGTTTGAGTTGTTTTTCAACTTAGATGCAACTGAAGAGCAACTTGATTTCCCTACAATTTATGGTAGTAGCAAAAATGGTTGGATGAATACTTCATTAACCGAAACAACCAACATCCTTCCTTTATTGGATGCGATTTTAGAATTTGTTCCAGAACCTAAAGTCAATCAAGGTTTTTCTCAAATGCAAATCACTTCTCTTGACTATTCTTCTTTCTTAGGAAGAATCGCCGTAGGTAAGGTAGCGCGTGGTAGCATCAAAGAAAATCAACAAATTGCTTTAATGCAAGCTGATGGCTCTATCAAGAAATTGAAAATAAAAGAATTGTATGTTTTTGAGGGAATGGGTAAAAAGAAAGCGGAAGAAGTTTTTGCCGGGGATATCTGTGCGGTAGTAGGATTAGATGAGTTCAATATTGGAGATACCATTGCAGACATAGAAAATCCAGAAGCGTTACCCGTTATTAGTGTAGATGAGCCTACCATGAGTATGTTATTTGGTATCAACAACTCTCCTTTCTTTGGTAAAGAAGGAAAATTTGTTACTAGCAGACATCTTCGCGATAGATTAATGAAAGAAACAGAAAAAAATCTTGCATTGAAAGTTGAAGACAGTGATAGTGCTGATAGCTTTCTTGTATATGGCCGAGGTATTCTTCACTTAGGTATCTTAATTGAAACCATGAGAAGAGAAGGATTTGAGCTTACTGTTGGACAACCGCAAGTTATTGTTAAACAAATTGACGGAGTAAAAAGCGAGCCCTATGAAGTTTTAGTAGTAGACGTTCCTTCTGAATTTAGTGGAAAAGTAATCGACCTTGTTACGCAACGCAAAGGTGAAATGTTGGTAATGGAAACGAAAGGAGAAATGCAACACCTTGAATTTGATATTCCTTCAAGAGGACTCATTGGATTAAGAAGCAATATGCTTACCAACACGGCAGGCGAAGCTGTAATGGCTCATCGCTTTAGCGAATACAAACCATGGAAAGGACCTATTCCTGGAAGAAACAATGGAGTATTGCTTTCAAAATCAACAGAAAGAACAACAGGATATTCTATTGATAAATTACAAGAGAGAGGAAGATTCTTCGTAGATCCAGGAGAAGAAGTATACTCAGGACAAATTATTGCTGAGCATATTAAACCAGGAGATTTGGTGGTAAATGCAACTGAGCCTAAAAAATTAACCAATCACCGTGCAAGTGGATCAGATGATGCATCCAAAGCTGCTCCAAAAATACAAATGTCATTGGAAGAGTGTATGGAATATATTCAACAAGATGAATGTATTGAAGTAACTCCTAAAAGTGTTCGCCTCAGAAAAACCATTCTGAATGAAGACGACAGAAAACGCGTTAGCAAATCAATGGGGCAAGAAGCCTAATTCAATATTTTAAGTCCGCCAATTGTGCGGACTTTTTTTGGCACTTTATTTAGACCTATTGTAGAATAAATTAACTT